>JAJYOQ010000231.1 GCA_021796135.1 Bacteroidota bacterium | reverse complement strand
TTTTATTGCCATATTTATTATATGTAAAATTCGTACCAACATAGTTTTGCAGCATTTTCAATGATTTATTTATAAATCAGTAATATTAGTTACTTAATGGAGGTAATTATTACCGGTGTAGTTTTTATCTTTTAAATATAAGAATACTTATATTTTATTCCCACCAGTTCAATATTTGAAATTGAGAAGACTTTAGATTTGTCTGTGCGTTACTAATTGCCTGTTTGCTATATAAAAAAGAAGCATTTCCGGATGCTGCTCTAAAATTTACACTTTGTCCGACAAACATTGTGGAACCATATACAGTTGCTTGCCCTGTCGCCTGGGCTTCTATTTGCGACTGTCCATAAACAAGAAGAATTCCATAAAAGGTAAATTGTCCGCTTATAGTAATATCTCCGTTTACTACCATTATTCCGTATCCTGTAGCTGTTCCCCCAAAATTAACATCGCCGTTTACATAAGTAATTTTAGGAGCCGCAGCGGTTCCAAGTACTGTTCCTGTCGAATAAGTTCCGGCTGCTAATGTATAATCGGCAGCAGAAACAATATTTTGCGTGATCTGATTCCAATTTGTTGAATTTTGACTTGTCGCAACACTAGGAGAATTACCTGAACCTGTTATCGCATTAGTTATTTTAGGTGATATATTATTAACAATATTAGCACTATCAGATGGATTACTTACAGTAATGCCGGGCAGAGAAGAACCAGTTCCAAGAGTTCCATCCATGTTATGATCAATACCGCTAATATTAATATTTCCGCCTAAATTGATATTAAGGTTATTGTCTGAAATATACATTGAAGAACTTACGGATGGCAGAGTTACGCTTGCTCTTTTAGCTGCAACCAAACTTGTATGAGTTATGCCATTATATGTCCCGATAGATCTAATTTGAAGCATAGAATCAGGTCCCGTGATTGAAATACTATAACTTCCTCCCATGAGAGGATTATTTGTAAAATACCCTCCGGACATGCTCTTATTATCACGCATCTTTTCTAAATATATTTCAACACCTGAATTTGCAATAAGTCTCGCCTCCATTTCACTATAATAATCTATAGTAGTGCTTAAACTTCTGGATGTATTTGCATGTATATTGATTTCTAATAATGCTAGGATTATACCTAATCCAAGAATTGTAATTAAAAGTCCTTTTCCAATCATATATTCCTCGGATTAACGGTTATTTCCCAATATGTCTTTGCAAAATCTGATTTAGATGTATCCGGCGAATCAAGCCAAATCTCTGCTTTTATATATTTAATACTATCTAATATAGTTGTCGGGCTTCCTAATGAGTTCATATAGGAAAATTTAAGCTTTGTCAGCCCTAAAGATGCTTTGCCTGAAGTATCATTATTTACAATTCTTAAGAAAAATCTATCGCTTGGATTAGTAGTAGAAGCAACAGCTGTAGAATCACTGCTTGTTAGCGTTACTGTGCTTATTGAACCAGAAGAGTCAATATCAGAAAAAAATGTTAATTTATTAGTTTCAGCATCTGTTATTGCTGTTCCGTTATAATGATATCCGATTTTTCTTAAATCATGATCAATAATATCAGCAAGAGTTTTTGCATTTCCCTGGAGAGTCAAATTTGAATCAGAAGTATATTTTATTTGAGTAGAGTATATATTGAGACTCAATATAATTAAGAGAGTTATTCCTCCTATTATAATTGCTCCTAATATGTCAAATGTAGTATTCATTATTTTAAAGTGTAAATTGCCGATATACTTATGGGACCGCTTAAATAGGGACTGGTAACAGTTACATTTACTTTTTTATAAAATGTCGGAACATTGCTTACAACGTCTTGATCAGAACTATCAACATATTGAACAGAACAGGACACATAGTAAGTTTCAAAATATGGAGCAGCTGTAGTATCCTTAAACCCATTGTAGTCATCAACATCATTAAAATTTGGATAAACTTCGCCAGAATCAGGACCTAAATTTGCTACCGGTGTTAAACTTGCAGGGTTAGTAGTAGTTAAATTGACAGTAGTCTGATCGAAGCTCTTTCCTTTTATTTCCTCAATTAAATTATCCGCAATTGAAAATGCCGTTAAATAAACTTTATTATTCAAGTCGGCAGTTGAAGATTGTAAAACGGATGAGTTAAATTGTAATGAGATCAATGCGAGCAGCATCATGCCGCCTATGGTTAATATCGTCTGAATACCGTTCATTTTTGAGCTAACTCATTTAATTTCTAAGTTATTAATTAACTTATACTACCCGAATAATTTCCGTGTTTCTTTGTATATAACTAATTTTATATTATATGAATAAGATGAATTAATAATATTGCGCAATTATTGTACCCACTTAGTTTTACATCTAATAACAGTAATTTGCAATAATTAATCTTTTTTGAGTAAAATTTACCGGTATAATTGTTTATAAATTTATTATAAGTATTTGTCTTGATTTAAAACAATTTTTCAATTTGACACAACATTTTATTAAATATTTTGCTAAATTAAACAATATAAGAACTTGCACGATTATTGAAACACAGCAACAGAATTTATTTCTTAGGTTAAAGTATGAGCGGAACACAAATGCTTTTGGTTATGGGAGGATTAATATTATTCTCATTTTTAGGGCTTAATATTAATAAATCCTTAACCAATTCTCAGCTGCAGACAAATAATTCAGAGTATATTATTACAGCTACTACAATCGGACAAAATGTTTTAAATCGTATCTCTACAAAGGCATTTGATAAATACACTATTTCTAATCCGGCTTATACTCAGGGATTATTTACACCTGCCGATTCGTTAGGACCTTCTAGCGGAGAAACTGTCGGTCAGTATAATAATATTGATGACTTTAATAATTATACAGAAGTTGATTCAACACCGCGAACTGATAATTATACGGTAAAAGTGGCAATTAACTATGTTGATGATAATAATTCAACCACAATTTTAACAACAACTTCAAGGACTAAAAGAATTCAAGTAGCTGTTACAAACCCTATGATGAAAGATACTGTATATTTATATGCTTATAAGAGTTATTAGATAGAAAAGAATTTATGAATGAATCTTTAGATATGTTGGGTGCTTCAATAATCGGCGGAGGTATTCTGTTAATGCTTCTAATGGTATCGCTGAATTTCAACAGTAAAACACAGGAAACGAAGCTAAGCGAAATATCTCAGCTTTCCATTGTCAGTGTGGGAAAGATTTTGTCTAATGATTTTAATAAGCTTGGTTATAGGGCATCGGGGAATAAGATTTTGAGCATAAATGACAGTTCAATTTCTTTTCTCGGTGACGTTAATAATGACGGAAATGTTGATACAGTTATTTACTCGACCTATCATCAAGGTAATGAGCTCGAGCTTAAAAGATATTTAGGAAATACTCAAAACTCTTTTTGGACTTTTCCTGTAAAAAATATTGAAATAAAAGGAATTGATAGTACCGGCAGTTCTACTTTTTCAATTAATAGCATTAAAGGAATTTCATTTTCAATTGAACTGTCGCAAAAAACCTTGAGCAATTCGCAGGCAAATATTGGTTCGTACTGGAAAAGGATTTTTTATCCAAAAAATTTATAAAGTTAGATTTATATAAGGAATAAGATTATATGGGACGAATGTTATTGATTTTAATTATGGGCGGAGGGATGTTATTTTCTTTAGCGAATTTGAATATTAATAACAGCATTGTTAATATGTCGACGAATACAATCCAGGAATATGAAAAAACCCAGGCTAAAGATTTTGCCCGCAGCGGAATAGATATCGCAATAAAAAATTTGACGTTAGATACTACATATACCGGCGATTACAATAAAGCTCTGACTAATGGAAGCGTAACCATTATAGTTGAAAATACTACAAGTCAATTTTACAATGGTAATAACGTCAGTCTGGTAAGCGCAAGACTGATAACATCTATCGGACTTGTCGGAGGTCAGACGGATACAATAAGAACAGTTATTCAGCTGCCTACTTCTTCAAGCAATCCGGTGGTTCCGCCATTTCTAAATTATGCCGTTGCAATGGGGGGAAATATGACTCTTAACGGAAACGTTAGTATTAGAGATAATAATAATCCTCAATTGAATGCAAATATTCATACAAATTCTAATTTTCAAATGAATGGTAATAACACTATAACAGGCTTTTTGACATATTCAGGTACAGCTACATCCAACCCAAGCTCCAGATTGAAAACTAATATAGTTCCAAACCAAAACCCTCAAAATCTACCTTCTGCAAGCCAAGCTCCAAATGTTAATATGCCTTCTTTTAATCCTGATAATTATAAAGGTCAGGCAGGTCAAACTTATTCTTCTAATGCAAACTTAAACGGAGAAATTACACTGGGCACAAAATCTAACCCTGAAATAATATACGTTAATGGGGATTTAAATTTAAGCGGAAATACTACCATTAGCGGATATGGTATGTTCATTGTTAAAGGAAATATACTTGTTAACGGAAATGTTACTACAAATTCTTCGGATGATAATGAAAGTGAAAGTGAAGATAATAGCAGTTCAGTAAATAGCAGCGTCGGATTGTATTGTACAGGCGATTTGAATGCAAATGGTAATGTAAAGTTAAATGCTCAAATTTACTCAGGCGGTAATGTGAATTTAAACGGAAATGTTACACTTTACGGAAGTGTAACAGCTTCCGGTGTCGTTAATTTTAACGGCAATAACAAAGTTTATTATATCCCGGCAAATGCTGCATTAACAAAGCCATTCTGGCCCCAAAACAATAATTCTAATAACTCTACCCGCCCTTCGGTAATGTCCTATTTAGAATAATTTTTCTATAAACATTTTGTTTTGTTGTATAATAATACTATTTTTCTCACCGGTTTTAAAAAAAACCGGATTGTTTTATTAATTTTTTTTAGAGGTATTTTAGTGAGTACTAAACTTTTTGTGGGATCACTCCCCTGGGCAGTTAACGACGATGCTTTGAAATCAGCTTTTGAAGTTCACGGTTCCGTAGTTTCTGCTAAAGTGATTACCGATCGTCAGACCGGTAGATCGAGAGGATTTGGATTTGTTGAAATGGAAAACGAATCTGAAGCAAGCAAGGCTATTCAAGCACTAAACGGCGCTGAATTAAAAGGTCGCAATATAGTTGTAAGCGAAGCAAAACCTAAAGATTAAAAAATATTTGGTTACTTGCGTTTCTCAAGGCGCTCTTTTGAGCGCTTTTGTTTTTTAAAAGATAAATGAATTTATTCCGATTCTAAAATTATCTCCGTTCCGGTAATTTAATTTCCACGAAAAGTCTATTTCAAACGGAAGAAGAGCATGACTGATACCAAATCCGATTTCATAAAATGGATGCGTAAAGCTTTTTACCGGTGCAATTAGAATAGATTTCGATTCGCTGTTGATATCTGAATATGCCGCATTCAAAAATGTTTTTAATTGTATGTTCCAATCTTTTAATCCCGGAACGCTGAAAAACCTGAACAATTCATCACCAAAATTTTCCTCCAAATTGACGGTCACGATCTCATCTCCGATTATCTCGTTAAGATTCAATGTGTTGAATGCAAAATTTTGTGCGGTAATATTTATATTGCCGGGAAGTGAGTATAAAAGCTGGTAAGGCAGTTTTCCGTCAGTGTATATACCAAGAATTCCGAAATTTAAAGCAGTCGACCCAAAAGTATTAATAGTCCCGAAACTATTTATCCGGTAATGAGTAAAGTTAATGTCGCTGTTTAGTATATTTGAATTAGAAAATGTTATATCTCCTTTTAGAACTACAAATGATTTCCCCAGCGAAACCTTTCGCCGGAAATAACCGTCTTCAATATAGTCTCTTAAGTCAAACGTGAAACCTGCAGTTAGCGTATTAATCTTTGTTTCAAAGATAGGCGGATTATCTTCAAAAGATTTGTTCTTTGCAAAGAATGAAAAGTCCGTTTCCTTATATGCATTGTTATCAGTGTGATTTTCAAATCCAATATTTAAACTGAGAACAGGGAATATATCTCCGCTGGCTTTAATGGAAAAGCCTTTTGAATAATAATAGTTTCTAAATTCATATTTTGAAACGAGAGAGAGAACTGTAGTTGTAAGATCATTATAGTTATCTGAATTACCAAAAAGTACATTAATTTTGTTATAAGCATTAAATGAAATTTTATAAGTTCTATAATCTCCTAACAAATATGAAAAATTAAGGTTTGATTTTAATTTTTTATCCGAAAATCCGTAAGAAAACTGCTCTGAGGAATTTAATCTGAAATCATCTGCATTGTTCAAAAACATTCCGAAATCAATTGCATGCCCTTCAACCCGGTTAAAATGATACATGGTTAACGGTGCGCTTATTGAAAAATTATTACCCAAACTGAACCTGGATGAAAGCGGTGAGAACCTGTCCCAAAACGTCTCAGGAACATTACTAAGACTGTCTATTCTTTCATAAGCTTTTGATTCTTCAGAAGTCGAAGGAATAGTTTGTGCATTCTGCCAGTAAGCTGAATCCTTTTTGTCGGCATCGGGCAAAACAGTAACAATTGCTTTATTAAAAAAATCATCTTTGATTTTAGGATTAATTTCATAGTCATAAAGAATTGTATTTAATTCAAAAGCGAGCTTAGCAATTCCGAGATAATTTAAGTTAGATC
>JAJYOQ010000230.1 GCA_021796135.1 Bacteroidota bacterium | reverse complement strand
TTTACTCTTTATATTTAAGAAGAAAGAGGATCAATTATTTTTTGAAAATGCAAACGAAAATTTCTGTAATATCTTCTCAATCAATAAAATTACTTCTTTTAAGAAAAGCTTGTATTCAGTGCTGGATAAAAATCTTTATTCTCAGATTTTTGCTGCAATTGAAAAGATTGAAGTCGCTCATGATCCCAATATTAGTTTTAACTTTATCAATACTAATAAAAGGCAGTACAGCGTAAAGATATCTTTTATTTATGATGAAATTGAGAAGGAATCAATCTTTATAGCAGCTATGCAGGATATAACAGATCAAATGTTATATGAAGAACAACTGAAGAAGGCATACGAGACAGAAATAAGTCTTAATAAAATGAAAACAGCATTTCTTGAAAATATGTCACACGAAATCCGCACTCCATTTAATGCAATTGTCGGTTATTCTGAAATTATAGATGAATATATCCAAAATAAAGAATATGATTCATTAATTGAATTGATTGGTTCTTTTAAGGATGTATTGACAAGGGTGCTAAATCTATTTAAGAATATAGTTGAAGTATCGCAAATATACTCGGGTGAAGTTGAATTTGATATAGTCACTCTTAATTGTAATCAAGTAATACAATCTATATATAATAATAAAATTTCGGAAGCAAAAAAGAAAAATCTGGATCTCATACTGAATTTGGGGCTCAATGATTTAAATATCAAAATTGATTGGATAAAATTTGAAAAGATTTTAGAATCATTAGTAGATAATGCAATAAAATATACAGATCAAGGGTCTATTTCTATAAGTGCTGAAGAAAATGAGAATGAAATTCAAATAATAGTCTCAGACACCGGAAGAGGTATTGAAGACCAAGATTTGAAAAAATTGATACAACCTTTTGTGCAGGCTGAAGACGCATATATACGAAATTATGAAGGCGCCGGATTAGGATTGACAATTGCTTATCAGCTTACAAAATTAATGCAAGGTGAATTTTCAATAGAAAGTAAAAAAGACATTGGGACAAAGGTCATTTTGTCTTTCCCCAAAATAGGTAAAATTCCATAATTTTTCTGACCCGAACTTTAATTCCTCCAAAATTTCATTTTTCCCTCCCTTAATACCTGTAATAATCTATTGATTTGTTTATTATCTTTGGTTGTTGTTTTCTTTATAAGATTTATAAAAAAATATTTAATAATTTCTTGCAGTAGATATTGCATGTTCTGCTAGATCAGAAGGAAAAAATAAATGTATTATGCTTTAATGTTTGTATTATTAGGATTTTCATTTTATCTATTTGTAAGTGGTTCTAAAAAACAAAATAAAGTGAAAATATTTGCTGGGTTAGCTATTGCTGCTTTAACACTGGCTTTCTTTTGGTTTATGGATTTTTGGGGCGAAGCACTTTGGTATGCCAACCTGGGATACTTTGACAGATTTTGGACAGTTGTAAATTCAAATGCCGGTTTTGCAATTGCAGGGGCAGTTTTTGGCTTAATTTCCATCTTTTTATTGACTCTTCCGATTCCAAAGGAACATAAGACGCTGCATAATATTTCAAAAATATTAGGAATTCTTATCGGAGGGGCTTGGGGATTTTCTAATTGGGATGTAATCTTGGAATTCATCAACAGAGTATCAACAGGAATTAAAGATCCTGTTCTTGGGAAAGATGTCGGCTTTTATCTTTTCTCCCTGCCTTTCTATGACGAGTTATTTATTTTATTATTTATAGTATCACTTTTAGCATTATTTGCTTCTTTTATATCATCTTTTATTCGTTTTAGTGAAAATAAGTTTGTATTCTTTTTCCCTAAAACTTATGAAATCGGAACGGAAAAATTTTATTTTCCTTTATATCTTAATAGTACAGTTTTCATCTTAATCCTAGCTTGGGGAAAGTTATTAAGCGTATATCATTTAATGTATTCTGATACCGGTGTTGTGTCCGGACCAAGTTGGACTGATGTTAATGTCTTACTACCGGCATATAATATTATAATTATTCTAATGATTATAATTGCCCTTATATTAATCATTCCCTTTGCAAGGAAAAGGATTCAAAAGCTTTTTTATTCGAGATTTAATATTTCGACAGATCATTCCCATATTTTAGTTTTAGGAAGTTCAGGAATATTAATCCTTTTAATTTGGTTCATCGGACTTGTAGCATTGCCGGCAGGATTTGAGTGGCTCATAGTAAAGCCAAACGAGATAACTTTTGAACGTCCTTATATTTTGAACAATATTAAGTATACCCGCTTAGGATTTGGTTTAAATAAGGTTGAGGAAAAACAATATCCCATGGACGGTAATTTTTCGGCTACTACTGTTGAACAAAACCCCAACATATTCACAAATATTCGCCTTTGGGATTGGCGGGCTTTAGATGCGGTATATAAACAATTTCAAACAATTCGTTTATACTATGAATTTTCTGATGTTGATGTTGACCGATATACGGTTAACGGACAACGACGGCAGGTGTTAGTCTCCGGCAGAGAAATAAATTTAGATAACTTGCCGCAACAAAGCCAAACTTTTGTCAATAAGAGATTCCAATACACACATGGATATGGTTTGACAATGGCGTCAGTAAATGAATTTTCACAACAAGGTTTGCCCCATCTTATTATTAAAGATATTCCTCCTGTCAGTGAAGATTCAACATTAAAGGTTACTCAACCGCAGATATATTTTGGACAGCTTACTCAAACACCTGTAGTAGTTAATTCAAAAGAAAAAGAATTTGATTATCCGAGCGGCGATGATAACGTTTATAATAAGTATCAAGGAAATGGGGGAGTTCGTCTTTCAAATTTTTGGCGTAAATTTTTATTTGGGTGGAAATATGACGGCACAAATTTCTTATTTTCCGATTATCCGACAAATCAAAGCAGGATAATGTTTCACAGACAAATTGAAGAACGTGTCAAACTTCTTGCGCCTTTTTTACATTTTGATAAAGATCCATATATAGTCCTTTCAAAGGGAAAATTATATTGGATGATTGATGCATATACAACCTCAAACTATTATCCATGCAGTCAACCTTTCTCCTCGACCGAAAATATTAATTACAAAGAAGGAAATTCTACTCAAACTTTAACAACTCAATTCAGTGATTACCTAGACGGAATAAATTATATTAGGAATTCTGTTAAAGTAATTGTGAATGCTTATGACGGCTCGGTAAATTTTTATATCATGGATAATAATGACCCAATAATTAAAGTATGGAGCAAAATATTCCCTAACCTTCTTAAACCAATGAGTGAAATGCCTAAGGGATTATTAGCACATATAAGATATCCGGTAGATATGCTTTTGACACAAGGTATTGTATATGAAAAATATCATATGACAGATCCTACGGTATTTTATAACCAGGAAGATTTGTGGGTAAGAGCAACTGCTAAATATTACAGTAAAATTGAGCCGGTTGAACCTTATTATATAATGTGGCAAACCCCTGATTCCAAACAACTCCAGTACGTTCTGATGTTACCCTTTACACCTAAGAACAGGCAAGTTTTAATAGGATGGATTGCCGGAATGTGCGATCCTGAAAATTACGGCCGTTTTTTAGCTTATCAATTTCCAAAGGATAAGACAGTGCTTGGACCACAGCAAGTTGACACAAAAATTGATCAGGATAGTTTTCTTTCAGGTCAGCTAACTCTGTGGGATCAACATGGATCCAACGTCATAAGAGGTAATGTGCTTGCTATACCTGTCAATAATACTCTTTTTTATGTTGAACCTATTTATCTGCAGGCAGAAACAGCAGCATATCCGGAGCTCAGACTAGTAGTAGTAATGCACGGTGAAAATATGAGCTATGCTAAATCTTTTGATGAAGCTTTAAATGGCTTATTTGCTAAAACTCCGGGTTTTCAAGAAATTTCTCAAAAATCAACTAAAGAAAATCCGATTATTTCCACTATTCCTGATAAAATCAAAGAAGCTAATGATGCTTTTAATAACTATTTAAGATACAGCGGAGATAAAAAATTTGACGAAGCTGCAAAAGAATTAGAAAAACTTCAGCAAGCATTGCAGGATCTTTCTAATAAAGGAAACATTATTAAAAAATAATTATAGGAAAAAGAATAATTTAATAAAAATAATCTTGGGAGATAAAATGAAAAGAGTAGTAATCACAAACGCCAAAAGGACTGCAATAGGTTCTTTTAACGGCGGATTAAGCACTTTTACAGCCCCTCAATTAGGAAGCATTGTAATAAAGTCTCTAATTGAAGAATCAAAACTTGATAAAAATTTAGTTGACGAAGTAATTATGGGAAATGTTTTAGCCGGAGGTTTGGGGCAGGCGCCTGCAAGACAGGCAGCAATATTTGCCGGATTACCAAACAAAACAGAGTGCTTGACAATAAATAAAATGTGCGGAAGCGGTTTAAAATCCGTTATGCTAGCTCAGCAGGCAATAGCTTGCGGTGATGCAGATATTATTATTGCAGGCGGACAGGAGAGCATGACAAATGCTCCTTATATTTTGCCAAATGCAAGAAACGGTTATAGGCTTGGAAACGGGACCATTTTAGATACAATTTTAATTGACGGTTTGGTAGATGCTTACGATAATATTCACATGGGACTTTGTGCCGAGTCATGTGCAAAAGATTTCCATTTTACCCGCAAAGAATTAGACGACTTTTCAATTCAATCTTATAAAAGAGCTCTTGAAGCTCAAAAGGAAAATAAATTCAAGGAAGAGATAACGGAAGTCAATTATAAGACAAAATCAGGTGATGTAGTATTTTCAAAAGACGAAGAACCGGGGAAAGTAAATTTTGAAAAATTACCTAGTTTAAAGCCGGTTTTTGATAAAAATGGAATAGTCACGGCAGCTAATGCTTCAAGTATAAATGATGGCGCAGCGGCGGTTATTGTAATGTCTGAAGAAAAAGCCCTGGAATTGGGATTAACTCCGCTTGTTGAAATTGTTGCTCAAAGTTCAGCAGCGAAAGCTCCGATAGAATTTACAACCGCACCTGCAGATGCAATTAAAAAAGTTTTAGCCAAAGCAAAGCTAAATTTAAACCAAATTGATTTATTTGAAATTAACGAAGCTTTTGCTGTTGTATCACTAGCTGTAAATAAAATATTAGGGTTATCCGAAGAAAAAGTTAACGTAAATGGCGGAGCAGTTGCTTTGGGACATCCAATCGGAGCAAGCGGCGCAAGGATTTTAACTACCTTATTATACGAAATGAAAAGAAGGAACTCCCTATATGGACTTGCATCACTTTGTATAGGCGGAGGTGAAGCATCTGCTGTAATAGTTAAAAAATATATTAAATAAACTAATTTTACTAATTATCATACTAAAGATACAGGCACAAAAATTGTTTTTATCCGATTATTCAATTAATTTTAACACTATATTAAAATAAGGTTGTAAATAATTGGAAGAAAATAATAAATCGGAAAATGAACCTGCAGGTGATAATAACCCAGCAGCAAATACAGAATCGTCTTCAGATAATAAATCAGTTAATAAAGGTAACTATAGAAAGCCTTATTATAATAATTACAATAGACGAAGAAAATATTACACTAATAGACAGAATCCGCCTCAATCCGGTACACAAGATAAAGTATCATTCAAAAAAGTCTCTATTGTCATTCCTCTTTTAAATGAAGAAGAATCTATCAACCCTTTGATAAGTGAAATCAAAAAAGTTTCAAGAATGATAGATATTCCTTTTGAGGTAATTTTTGTTGATGACGGAAGTACTGATAAATCATTAAAGATTATTAAGGAGATCTGCCGCCAGGATAAAAGATGTAAATATATAAGTTTTAGAAAAAATTACGGAAAATCAGCTGCTCTTCAGATAGGATTTAAGGAGGCGACAGGAGATGCCGTAATAACAATGGACGCTGATCTTCAAGATGATCCAAACGAGATACCCAATTTATTAAGAAAGTTAGATGAAGGATTTGATTTAGTTTCCGGATGGAAGAAAAAGCGCCATGATCCATTCATTAAAAAATTCTCATCCAAGTTTTTTAATTTTGTTACAAGAGTATTAAGCGGAATAAAGATCCATGATTTTAATTGCGGATTAAAAGCATACCGGAAAGAAGTAGTAGATACTATAAAAGTTTACGGAGAACTGCACCGATATATGCCTGTTTTGGCAGACTGGGAAGGATTTTCTGTAGCAGAAATAGTTGTTAAGCATCATCCCCGCCGGTATGGTAAAACAAAATTTGGCATATCAAGGTTCTTTAAAGGTTTTGTTGATTTAATCACAGTTGTATTTTCGACCCGATATATAAAAAGACCCATGCATTTCTTTGGATTCTTCGGAGCATTATCTTTCTTAATCGGACTAATAGTTAATGGTTATTTAACTTATGATTGGATAATGGGTCACACATTAAGTAACCGCCCGATTCTGTTTTTAGGAATGCTTTTAATAATAGTTGGTGTTCAACTTTTCTCTGTAGGTTTACTTGGTGAAATGATGGTGCATAACTCAAGTGATGAGAAAGAATATAACATTAAAGATAAAGGATGAAAAATTATAAGACATTCATTCTTATTGAAATTATTGCAGAATTTCATTTCTAACAAAATATAATTTTTATTTTGATTCGATGAAAATTACTATTCTTTCTACTGCATAT
>JAJYOQ010000229.1 GCA_021796135.1 Bacteroidota bacterium | reverse complement strand
CAAACAGCATTATATAATGTTATTATTTGCAAATGGAATGGTTACTGTGGTAGTGGGCTGTCTTATTATAGCATCTATTACATCGGGATGAAAAGTGCAATTAAAACTTTGCATGTTTTTTATCATTCCTGTAAGCGCAGTCATAGCAAATTGAGAACTAGGGGTAATATTATTATTCCAGTCATTTATTAATGTTTTATAATCAGATGTCTCATTTATTGACAAAGGGCAGTTATTTGAATTCATTTTTTTTAACGGCCACCAGCACCAGCCGATATCATTGGCGTTCATTAATTGTATGCAGTCAGTATACCAAGTATTAACATTTTCCCCGGATTCTCCCAGCCATAGGGGGACTTGTTGCGCATTTCTTAAATCTATCAAATACTGAATTGTACTTTGCGAAGTAGCATTCCAATATTTGTGGAAGCTGTATACCATATTATTGTCCCATTTTGGAGTCAATAATGAAAAGTCTGTTGCATAATAATTCCCTTCGATAAATACTATATGGTTTTTATCAACCTGTCGGATGGCATTAGTAATTTGTATAAACAAATTTCTAAACTGAGATGGGTTAGAAGTAAAGTCCCATACGGTTTCATTTAATAAATCATAACCCCCAATCCATGGTTCATTTGCGTAACGCTGTGCTATTTTCTGCCAAAGAGCTACGGTTCTATTTTGATATGATGTGTCCTGCCAAAGAGCCGGATCTCCTTGATAATCGCTTATATTGTCACGATTTTGTCCCCCCAATGCACAATGCATATCAAGTATTAAATATATTTTATCTGCCGTACACCAGCTTAGGACACTGTCTACATAATTGAATCCGTCTTGTATATAGGAATAGGGAGTATTTTTGGGAGTAAATAAATTGTAATGAAAGGGTAGCCGGATTGAATTTAATCCCCATGCTTTAATCCTGTCAATATCATTTTTTGTAATGTAGTTTTGCCTATAAGAATTCCAAAACTGAGCACCATTTTGCTGACCCACAGTATTTACCACCAAATTATAAATTGCCGTAGGAGAGTTTGCATTAGTTTGCCACATATAGCCTTCGGGCTCTAACCAATTTCCCAGATTTAAGCCTTTAAGATTGACTTCGTTATTGTTGCCGTTCACAATTTTGATTCCAGATGTATGCAAATAGCCTTGAGCTAATGTATCCATTTGAAAAATAAAAGACTGCATCATTATAAATAATAAAGCAGCAAATATTGATTTATTAAAAAAGTTAAAGTTTTTGTATCCATTGATATTCATATTTTACCATACATTTTGAAGAATTTAAATTAGTTATAACCTAAAAAAAACATCAACAATTAGTCCAAACGTTGGTCAATCCAATGTTTTATTTTCGACTTAAATTAAAGAAAATTGGGGCATTTATGACTGTTGTTAACAAATAATTACTAAAATGATAAAGTCAGTTTATCAAAAACATAAGTTATTACCGTGAGAATACGATCTATATCATATGAAATTAAATTGATTTGTAAATAGGTTGACTTATTATATTTCTTTTAATAAAATTACTATAATAAAAAAATTTTGATAAGGTCAAATTTAATTTTAAATGAATTCATTTGTAAAGTCAGGCTCTAAATTATTTTTCTTAATAACGTGTTTATTCATATTTACGTTATTTGTTGACCAGGCTAACATTCTTGATGTTGTTTTCGGAAATAATAATAATATCGATATCCAACATCCCGAAGAAGTTGAAAAATGCGAAAATCAATCCTCTGCCTTTCTAAATAAAACTGATTTTAGCAAAAATCAAATATCTAGCAATTCCAAAATTCGTCTTACACATAAGATTTTAAAAGTATCTAAAAGAATAATAACTGATGAAGACAGCCCTTCTACAGAAACAATTAATATACCGACAATAGTAGCTGAACAATCATTTCAAATTGATGAAAAAGATAATTATACCTTCACATCCATAAGCAAATCAATTTACCTCCTTAATAGCGCAATTCTGATTTAGAATACATCCCTTATAAAATCTTTTAACTCTGTATTAAGTATTTAATACAAATTAATTCCTATTGGCAAAAACAATTGGCAGGCATTGTCAATTCTATTTTGTCCAGTTATAATATTTTTCACTTTAGAATTATATGGTTATTTATGAAAGATTTATTATGCGATGTAAGGAATGGCATATTTATTTTACTATTAATACTCATCCCGTTAAAAATTACATCAGCTTATACAGTTGAGAATATTGATTCTGTTAGAATGACCCTGGCTCAAGCCGAAAGCAAGTTCACACAAAATAATCTTCAGCTGCTTTCAGCTCGTTATAACATAAGTGCCGCTAATGCAGCAATATTACAGGCAAAATTATGGAGCAATCCGAATATCTCCATCGGTCAAAATATTTATAATAAAAGCACAGGCAGATATTTTGACTTTACCAAGACAGGTAATACCGATATACAATTGCAGCAGCTTTTTTTGTTGGCAGGCAAAAGGGATAAGCAGATAAGGATTGCTGAAACAAATACAAGAATTGCCGAAAATTCTTTTTATGATTTATTAAGAGCACTCAAATTTGAGCTGAGGTCGGATTTCTTTAATGTCTATTATTTACAGAGATCATTGAAATTTTATGACGAAACAATTCCTTCGGTTGAAAAAACAGTATCTGCAGCAGAATCTATGTATTCAAAGCGATCATTGCTTCTTTCGGAGGTTATTCGTTTAAAATCACTTTTATTTTCATTGGAAAACGACCGGTTAAATATAGAAAATGAAATTTCGGATGCAGAAAATGATCTAAATGTTATGCTTCGGGATAGTACTTCAACTTATGTGTACATCATACCTAATATAAATCCAAATGTAATCGACAGTTTAAATTTGAATAAGCTTTCGCTCAAAAATATTTTAGAAACTGCGGCAGAATATCGTCCGGATTATAAGATTGCTTCTGAAAATGTTAAGTACGATAAGGAAAATATTGCTTTGCAAAAAGCCATGGCTGTTCCTGATGTCACTTTGGGAGGAAATTATTCTCGTAATGGCAGCTATATTCCGGATTATTTTGGGATAAATGCCTCAATTGATATTCCATTATTTAACCGCAATCAAGGAAATATCAGTATAGCGAAATATAATATGGAAGCCGACATTGCTAACCGTGAACTAAAACGTATCAAAATAAAAAAAGAAATAATTTCTGCATTTGATAAAGCAAAAGCAACGGATAAACTTTATAAAGAATTTGATAAAAAATTCATAATCGAATATAAAGAGCTTTTACAAGGAATGATAGCTAATTATGAAAGTCGCAATATGACGTTGGTTGAGTTTACCGATTTTTTTGATTCTTACCGATCAACAATGATACAACTAATTCAACTGCAAAATGACCGCATAAATGCTTTTGAAAATTTGAATTATACGACCGGTATGGATCTTTTCAATCAATAAAGATTATTTAATAAAGACAAAAGGATTTTTGTATGAAAAAATTTAATATAAACGGATTAAGCCTTATAGTTGCATCACTTTTTTTGGCAGGATTTATTGAAAATGGCTGCACTAATAGCAATGCTAAAGACGAATCTAAATTCCTTATTCCGCAAAAGGCGTCAGTATCAAGCAACGGAGATATAATTACTTTTCCTCAAAATAGTCCAGGATTGAATGAGTTCCGGACTACACAAGTCAAAAAAACCTCAGCGGTAATTTCTGTGATGGCTCCTGGAAGAGTAGTGGCTACTTTTTCATCTGCCGGAGCAAATATCGGGAAAATAGTTCTGTTTGATTCCCCTGACATTACATCTCTTTATTCTCAGTACAAACAAAACAAAGCAAGTTATCAACTAGCTGCCAAAAATCTTTCAAGGACCAAGGAAATGTTTGCAAATCAAGCAGCAACAGAAAAGGATATGAATCAGGCAGAGAATGATTTAGAAACCGCACATGCAGCCATGGTGGAAATGGATGTGCGTCTTCGCGCTGTAGGATTTAATCCTGACGAGATAGAATCAATTTCTTCAAACTATGCCTGGATAATGGCAGATGTACCTGAACTTCAGATACATCAAATCAGAAAAGGAGAATCAGTTAAAATAAAATTTGATGCGTATCCCGATAAAATATTTACCGGAAAAGCTGATGCCATTGGCGATATTCTTGATCCAAATACTCGCACAGTTAAAGTCAGAGTTATTATTCCGAACTTCGCAGGAAAATTTATTCCGGGAATGTTCGCTCAGGTTGATTTTGGGAACCCTATTTCATCTGCATTCATACTTCCTCTTTCGTCAATTGTTACTGTTGAAGGACAGAACTATTTGTTTGTTAAGACTAACCCCGATGTATTTGAACGCAGGCAGGTTATAACAGCTAATTCAGATCCTGAGCAGATGATTGTCCTTAGCGGTATTCAAGAAGGCGAAAAGGTTGTAACTTCCGGGGCAATGCTATTGAAAGGATTAAGCTTTGGTTATTAGATTTTTGCAATGTATATCAAATATGAAAAGGATTTCTGTATGAAATTATTCTTTCAATCATTTTTTATTGCTTTTTGTGTAATAATTTTCTCTACTATGGCTCAAACAAAAAGAGATTCGCTTGAATACAATAATAATCCTGGAGGAAGTAAGTCTTTCTTCTTTATTGGCTCTACTATAGGTACCCCCGCCGGAATTACCCTTAATGCAGGGGTTTTTGCCAAACATTTTTACTTAAAAGTTTCGGGTGGATATTGGAAAAAAGACTGGAATGGCTATCAGGTTGATGCTGGCTATATTTTTAGCAGAACAGGTAAATTATTACAGGGGATTTCTTTTGTTGCCGGAGGTTTTGATGTAATAAGTTTTTATAACTCCGGAAATTCTGGATCTTCTCTACAACAAAATTATATAGGAGCTGCATACGATTCTTATTACGCAGGATTTTTTTTACAGGCAGGTTTAGGCTTTGGATTGCATCCTTATCCGCCTAATCCGCAATTGCTATTTCAGTTTGGTTATTTATTCAAATTATAAAAAACTTAATTTAGAAATTTAAAGAGATAAAAAAATATGATTCGTAAACTCTTAGGTTTTGCTTTAAGCCAGAGATTAACAACCATTACGATTGTTATCGCTGTCATTATTGGGGGTATTTGGTCATGGATTCAATTAAAGAAAGATGCTTATCCGGATATTGGAGATACGCAGGTAGAGATTATTACTACATATCCCGGGCAAGCAGCTCAGGATGTTGAACAACAAGTTACATTACCTCTCGAGCGGGCATTAAACGGTGTGCCAAAAGTAATTGATAGAAGATCAAAAACTATTTTTGGACTTTCAGTAATTGATCTGACTTTTGAGGACGGTACAAATGATTATTTTGCCCGTCAACAAGTTCTGGAAAAGCTAAATGATGCTGTACTTCCCGACGGAGTTCAGCCATCACTAGGTCCGTTAACCGGACCGGTAGATGAAATTTTTCGTTACGTTATTCAAGCTACAGATAATTATACTCCAATGCAGCTTAGAACTTTACAGGACTGGACAATTATACCACATTTACTTCAGGTACCCGGAATTGCCGACGTAGTAAATTTCGGCGGACTGGTCAAACAGTATCAAGTAATAACTTCGCCGAATAACCTTTTTAGATATAAAATTACTTTGGATGATTTAATTTCTGCCATCAAAGCAAATAATATAAACACAGGTGGAAATATTGTTCGAAGAGGAGAGCAAGGTTTTGTTGTTCGCGGTATCGGAGCAATCAGAAATAAGGAGGACATTGGAAATATTGTAATTAAATCTGTTAATGGCGTTCCAATTTTTGTTCATGATGTTGCGTCTGTTGAAGAAATTCCTTCTCAACCTACCGGAATTTTAGGATACACACTGCAAAATGATTCTACGAAAGTAGATGTCAATTCAAGTATTCAAGGGTTACTTGCGATGAGAAGGGGAGAGAATCCATCCGATATAATAGTTGCTCTTAAACAAAAAGTACACGAACTAAACACAAACATTTTACCGAAAGGAGTTCATTTAACTATAACATATGATAGAAGTAAATTAGTTAAATATACAATAGACACTGTATCACGTACTTTGTTTGAAGGATTTACTATTGTTATTATTATATTAATATTTTTTATCGGAAGCGTTCGTTCAGCTTTGGTGGTAGCAACTACTATTCCGATTTCGCTTCTTTTTGCTTTTTCATTAATGAAGATAACCGGTATTCCCGCAAATCTCCTGTCACTGGGTGCAATTGATTTTGGAATAATAGTAGATGGCGCCGTAGTAATGGTAGAAAATATCATGCGGAGATACAGGGATGCTACGCAGGAAGAACGTAAACAGGGTATATTTCGATTTACACTTACTTCAGCTCAGGAAGTTGGACGTGAAATATTCTTTTCTATAACAATAATTATTCTTGCTTACCTTCCAATATTTTCATTTCAACGGGTTGAAGGTAAACTGTTTTCCCCGATGGCCTATACACTATCATTTGCAATATTGGGCTCAATGATTTTGGCATTAACGGCTATTCCTGTTTTTATGACCATAATTTATCGAAAATATTTTGATGCTGAAACACCCGGAAAAATTGAATGGCATAATCCGGTTTATTATTGGCTGGAAAGTAAATATGAAAAAATAATCTCTTTCTTAAACCGTCATATTGTTCCTACTGTAACCT
>JAJYOQ010000228.1 GCA_021796135.1 Bacteroidota bacterium | reverse complement strand
TAGGCACTGGAGGCACTGGAGGCACTGGAGGCACTGGAGGCACTGTAGGCACTGTAGGCACTGGAGGCACTGGAGGCACTGGAGGCACTGGAGGCCCTGTAGGCACTGGAGGCACTGTAGGCACTGTAGGCACTGGAGGCACTGGAGGCCCTGGAGGCACTGGAGGCCCTGGAGGCCCTGGAGGCCCTGGAGAAATCTTTATCTAAAATATCTATACCCCAATGAATTTTTTTAGGTCTTGGTAAATTAAATAAGTCATAAGTTTTTAGTATGGTTTCTTCTGCTTTTTTCTTATTTAAGCTATAATCTTTCCTTTCTGAAAGTTTACACATCTTATCTATTAAATTGGCTGTTGCTTTTGTATATTCTTGTTTCATATTTAGTCTTGAACAGGTTTAAATCCCTCTGGTAAATATTCGTGTTGCTTCCGCAACTCATAAATCCCATTAGGCAATTTAGCGACTTTTAAATTTCCCTTTCCTTTTCCGTGTTCAGGGTGATAAAGTTTTGTATCTTTAGATTTGAAATAGCCAAATATAAAGTCATTCACATTTTTGAAATAAATCTTTCCACCTTTAAATGTATGAGAATTTCCATGAGAACCTCTTACGATTTCAGTGGTTTTAGCTTCTTTTAAACCAGTAGGGAGTTTGGAGATTTTCACGAATCCAACTTCTCCATGTCTATATATTTTTGTTTTCATCTTAATGTTAATTGTTCTTTATTTGGTATTTCGACATTATAACCTAAATTTGACATTTCTTTTAATTCGTATTCGTCTTTCTGGCAATAATCAAGCCCGCGTAAATCTTTATGTTCTTGCAATAGCATCCTTCGGAATCTTTCAGCAGAAGTATAATCTTTAAATGCGTTTATCAATACTTCTTTGGAAATATTGCGTAAATCAGGATATTCACCTTGAAGTAAATTCACTAATCCCTCGTCCTTGTAGCGTCTTTCCCTGAAATCTAAATCGGTTTTTAGTTTTAGATGAATTTGATGTTTGTGAATCATTTTAGTATTTCTTCTGCCCAACGATTATCCTTACCCAGTTCCTCTAAAATCCTTTCCAACTGGCGGATATAGAGGAATTGGTCGTCTATTTCTTTTATGGTTTCAATCGTATTGAGCAGAAGTTCGTAGATTTGATGTTGTTTGTCCATATCAGAAGGGTAAATTTTCGGGATTAATTTCTTCCTCAATCCCCTCTAAATTTTCCCCGCTCTTGGTTATTCCTTGCGACTTTTCCAAAACTTCTATGCGGGCTTCCAATTTATCCAGCCGTGTCGGGAGTTTGAAGTTTAGAAATCCATCGTGTTCCCAAACTATTGCCTCAATTCCGATATTTTCCACAAGAGCCAATAAATCGTCATCGGGTTTGCTTGTTGGATAGGATGAAAGCCACTTGTCGTATTGTTTGGTCTTAATGGCCACTTTTTTGGCGGGCTTTCCGAAAGACATTATTGCTCGCCCATCCTTATACTTATCACTTATTATTACTTTGGTTATTTCCAATTTCTCAATTTTCATAATTTTAATGTTGTGGGAAATTCCCTTTGTTTGGGGGCGACATCTTTATTTTCTTCCTCCCAAATTTTACGTGCAGATAAGAATAAATCGTATTTGTCCTCTATATCCGTAAATTTATATTTATTTTTATTTAATCTATACCCAACCTGGAGAATGGCTAAGTTTATATCCTTGTCTCCGTCAGCATGCTTGTAAGATGAAGTCTGAATTTTGTGCGATGGCCAGATATACTGAGAAGTCTTAATGTCTATGATATAAAGTTTATCTCTGATCTTGGCTTTAATATCCACCGTGCCGGCATAATTATCTTTGCGGTTAATAACCGTATATTCGTTGGCGAGATATTCAGGTTTAGCCACCTTATTCCACTCAACAAAACTCATTACGGCTTCCCACTCATCGGGAGTTAATTCTTCCTGCGTTCCCTTATCGTAGTTTTCAAACTTGTCGTCTATTTTCAGCTCTTGTCCCTTAATCAGTAAATCAATAGCTTGGTGGATTTTAGAACCTCGCTCACCTGCTAAACTTTTTAATTCTTCGGCTTCGTCCCAACCCTTATTGGCTAACCATTTATAATAGGCAATTCCTTTGGGATAATAACTTGAAATCCAACTGGATGACGGATAGTAAACTTCTTTGTCCTTTACGCTTTCTAAATACCATCGTTCGTCCATCGTGGTTATTTGAGCGACTTCTTTTCCGTCTTTTAAGATTATTTTTTTAGTTTCTATTTTCATATTAAGTCTTCAATTCCTTGTTCCGTTGCCAGCATTTCCTTTTCGGATATTTCTGGCACTGGTTTGCCGGCCACAATCCAGTTTATTAAATCGGTATTCCTATTTCCCCTTCGCCTTCTTTGATCGGGAGTGTCAAAGTAATTTATCCGTTCCTCCCTCGCTTCTTGGGCGGTTTCTTTACATACTTCGTTTTGATGTAATGACATAATTTTTACTTAAGAGGAGGCGTGAGAATTAACATTTAAAACTCTCGCCGTCCCCCTCTAAAGATGTTAATTTTTAAATTGAAAAGTATATCGCTATGAGGCAGATGATTACGAACCCTCCCAGAACCAGCGCCTCGTATAGTTCTGTGTGGTCTTTTTCCATTGGCTTGTATATTTTGCCGTTTGGTTCAAAGACACGTCCTATGATTTTTTCCATTAGTTTATTATTCATTGATTGGCGACCTTTTATTTTGACTATCCGATTACTTAGATAGTTTGTTCCCAGACACCTTGTACAATTTGGTATTTGTGGGGTAGGGTTAAACTATCTTATGTATTAAGTATATATCAACGGCAAGCCGTTTGTCAAGAGGGTAAAAGTCCTTTATTTATGCGGTTTTTTAGCACTCCTTGCTTTGACTGATTTTTTTGCCAATTCCTTAAAATATTTTTTACCGTATTTTTTCTTAACTGCGTTACCCCCTTTACGAGCAAATTCCGTAATTGTCATTTTATTTTCCATATTTTCTATTATACGGCAAGCTGTTTTTAAAGTCAATACTATACGGATTGAAGATTAATGGTTGGTTAAAAATTGATTATTGTCTCTTCTTTAATCTCATCTGCACCTGCGGATCGGCATAAATTATCTGGTATTTCATAAATTAAAATAAATTATTTGGGATAGAGTTAATTCTTGATTCGGCAATTTTCCCATAAATCCGAGTTCGTAGGGAGGATCAGTCACTACCGATTCAATGGAGTTATCGGGCAATTCTTTGAGTTTTTCTATACAATCTCCTGTTATTATTTTATTTATTTCCATAATAATTTTATTTACAAATCTCTTTTGGTATATCAGGCGTTATCGCATTCCCACTCTTTTGGCTTCTGCGATTATATGGGGACTTAATTCCAAATAATCTGGTCTTTCGTTTTTACATACTGAGTATTTCATAGTTTCTATTTTAGTTTTTTAAAATTTAAATAAAATTCTTATAATGCTTATTATTAATACTGATATCACAATACCTATTGAAAACTTAACGTGCTACTTTCGTAGTTACCCATTAAAAGTTCCCTAATAATAAATACGACTGCCCAATAAACTGTTACTATTATACATTCTGTCATAATTAGTTTTGTTTAGTTTTAATATAATCGGCTATAGATGACATTCCACTACCGGACGACCTTGGTTCTTTTTTAAATTCCGGTTGTTTCATTCGTGTTTCTACATTTCTTGTCCAAGTATTCCAACGCAATTTCATATAAAATTTCTTATTTCTGTTTTTGGCGGCGGCTAATTCCCACGCCATTTTTTTATCTCCGATATTTTGGGCAGTCCAGTACTCAATAAATTTTTTTCTTTCTTCTAATAATAAGGGTAAATATGTGTTATTGGGTATTTTAACTTCTAAATCAAACCATTGTTCAAAAGTTATATCTTCTTTATTAGGTTCTTCTTTAATATGGTTCTTCTTTACGTCCTGTGGCGACCCCCCTTCTACGACCCCCCTTTGTACTTTATTAGGAAGGGCTTCCTGTGGCGACCCCCCTTCATAAAAATTAACATTCATTTTCCATAAATCGTTTATCCTATATTCATTTACAAATTGCCTTCCTCCTCGTGTTTCTACTTCTTTTTTACCGACAAAATCTATCCATTTATGCTCTAAAAGATATTTAATGGACTTTTTCAATCTTTCGTGTCCGATACCGCATCTTTTTTTAAGGTTTTCAATGGACATCCAACAAGTCCCATTTTCTCCGGCTATGCGCTTCATTTTAACTTTATAATTAGATAAATCCATGATTACAGACGGTTTTTACTATTGAATACCATACTAGTATCTAAGTAAAATATAATTAAATAATATAGCGGACAGCAAATTTGAATTTCTTTGGCAAAGCCCTATTAAACCCTCCTCTAAAATTCTTTATCTTATAAGATGCTGATTCAATAGCTCGGTGGAAACCGCCAAAACCATTTTCCGAGCTTTCGCATCAACACCCTATAAAACTTAATATTTAAGCGACACCAGTTATTTATACTAAGAGTTCCGAACCCGCTTAGTCTTGCTATACGAATTTTTAACGACAAAAAACGCCGCATTTCTGCGACGCTTCTTGTGATGTTAAAGTCAGAAAAACGCACAACATGCCCTTTTCTGACCTCACATTAAATTGTGATGCTGACTTTAACATACTCCTATTATATTACAGTTTGATTAAGAAAGTCAAGTACCCTTAAAACTTCGGTCAATAGATTTCCTTTTAGAAATTAAATTCTTTTACTGTACCATTTGAACAATCTACCATGTATGTCCCAGACGTAATGGTTGACCAATATGCTACATTATTCTCCCCACTCACCGATATATTACCCCCTAATATACCAAGGCTTGGATTATATACCAATGCCAAAGTATTTAATTGGCTTGATAATATGTTTAACTGATTATCTTTTATCGGAGAAATTTCAGCCGCTTTTTTAGATTTTTCGTGGCGCTCTTTTATTCTATCAATTTTACCAGTTCTTAAATCTTCCAAATCCATTTTAAGAAGTCTTAAATTATTTTCAGATTCCTCTTTTCTTTCTTTCTCATTTTGTATCTTTTGAAGGACGGACTTCATTATACGTTTTATCTCATCAATTTTTTCTTTTTGAAGCTCTTTTTCAGCTTCTTTAAATGCTTGTTGGTTATCAGTCATATTTGTTATGTCTCCTATGGACAACGATTGACCGAAGTTGTAAAGGTGCTATCTAAACCAGACCCTTCTAAATTTCCAGCTACTCCATAGCGAAGCTCGCCCCTGCTTTAAATTACTTACCAGAAAATCTACGCTGAATTTCCAATCAAATGCTTGTGCGTCGGTTATCTTTGAATTATAGCAGTCTGAAATTTGAACCAATCCACGACTTCTTTGTTTCTTTCCAGTGAATGGACATTTTTTATCGCCATCTCCTACTACTTGCGTGTTCCATTTACTTTCATGTTCAATAATCCATTTAGCTTGATTGAAAATTCGCCTGCTTCCAGACTTATCTTGTAAATATAATAAAATTTGTTCTTTTTCGGTTAATTGTCGTAATTGCACGCTCTCGTATTGCAAGCTTTTCAGGTGAATTGCATAAACAAAAATTATCAGTGCTACGAACCATATCGCCCCTACTATGCTTAAAATCGTGCGTGAAATTTTTAAGTTGCGTTTCAAATCTCGGCAATCTCCGCTTTCGCATCGTGCATTTCTGCCCTGTTGATTGCCTACGGGAGAGAACATGCTTTTTTGGAATTATAGTACCATTATCCAAACAGGGCTTTCGCCACCACATATTCTACTCTCCCGCAGGAAATCAATCCTGCCATATCCACAGCCACCGACACAAATTATCTCCAATGATATATCTTACGGAAATAATCGTGCGAATGTAGTAGATATTCTGGAAATTGTAAAGTGAAGATAACAAGCCGTGCGATATTTTATAAAAGTTAATCCCTCTTATGTCGCAGCCGTTTTCTTCATTCATAAGTTTAGCATATTTTAATAAATTGTAAAAGTGGATAACTCAAATGTAACATATATCGCATCAATTCGTTATAATAGTCAAGAGGTAAGCTAACCTCAAAATCAGAGATAGCGACTTTGTACCCCCGAAATCCATATTGGCAGGGGGTTTTATTTTATAGGAGAATTTTCTGCTATCATTATACGGTTAACCTTAATCTCTACCTTTTTATAATTATTAGGACTTATTTTCCCCTCTCTAATCCATCTATAAACATTTTGGCGCGATATATTATTTTTCTTGCAAAATTGATGTATTGGAATAAATTTAGTAATCTTCATCTTTAAAATCGGGGATATCATAGAAATGCAGAAATCCCCCTTCAAGTTGTTTTCTTCTCTCATCCACGACCTCCCGAATGAGATATTTATAATAGGTCTGTTTTGAACCGAAAAAATCTTTATCTTTTATTCTTAAAATAAGCCAACCATTATTTTACAAAAATCAACCCCTCGTTATCCACACCGTAAAGTTATCCACATTTTTAAAATTTTAATAAGATGCTATAATTAAAATAGACATCAGGAGGGGGATAATATTTTAATACTTAGGCCTTAACACCTTTTGTCTATCGTTTAATTTCTTTTTCTAATTATATAAAATTTGAAAATATAATTAAAGAATTAGCTCTAATTTCTGTTACTTATTA
>JAJYOQ010000227.1 GCA_021796135.1 Bacteroidota bacterium | reverse complement strand
GTCTTGCCTGTACTAAAGTATATTACGGTGTCAGCCTTAAGTTGCTCGCCGGTGACACTTTGTATGCCTGCCTTAAGTGTAACTTTAAATTTGGAGTTCTCCGATAAGACGCTGTATGGATAGAATGTGAGGACTCCTTCATTATTTATTATGTTGTATGATGGATTCCTTATTGTTAAAGTGTTACCTGATGAATCTTGAAATACTACTCTTCCGCCTAAAGAACTGTATATAATTGGGATGTTAAATCTAATAATAAATTTTAATGATGTGCTTACGCCCGCTGAATTATTCGCCGGGTATGTATTCTTTAAGTCTAAAGGAGCAGACTGTTTAGTATTGAAATTAAAATTAAGTGCGCTTTGTAATGGAACGCCGAGTATGCTATTTGCGTTTTTACTTACTGTAACTGAGTAATTGGTAGAAGGCGAAAGTAATGCAGAAGGAGTGAAAACAAGAGTATGGCTATAATTTTGCCATGTGAACTTACCAGATACTTGCGGAGAAATTGAAAATGCATTTTGAGTAGAAACCTGATCCATTGCTATGCCGAAGTTTATCATTATCGATGCATTTGACCAAACACTGTCTTTTTCTATTGAAGGGGTATATGTAGTAATGTGAGGAATTGTCGCGTCGCTTCTGATCAAATTAAAAAAATACTTCCAATTCCAATATTGACCGGGGTCAGTATGTGTGTTACATGTCGGGTCTATATATGGATAATTCTGATTTATATAAGTTCGCCACCAAGCGTACAAATGTTCATCATGTCCTATTACATGGTTGCTGTCTAAAGGAACTCCCCATGTTTCAATTAAATGGCGGTATAATCCAGCAGAAGATTTGTACATTGTGTCTGTAAAATATTGAGGCTGGTTGACATATCCTTCATGCTCAACTCCTATCATGTATGGATTCCAACAGCCTACATGCCAGGCTCTATCGTGCTCTCTTACCAATTGTATCATATATCCGTCTGAGCTTCTTATTAAATAATGTGAGCTGACCGGATTATTATTGTTATCAGGGTCTGTCAATGTAGATAGCGCTATTGCAAAATTGCATTCTGTATCGTGTACTACCAAAAATAGCGGGTTGATTGCATTAGGAGTGTAATTCGGGCTTGGGAACCACCAAGCAGGGGGATAATCTGCCGAATTAGAAGAATCTACCGATTGAATATTCTTAGATTTTTTTTTCGGATTTACATCTTCGCTGAATTGGCTCATCTTAATTTCAGGCTTACTTGTAATAGTTATTCCCTTTAAATTTGTTCCGTCGTAAAGAACTTTAAAAACATCGAATGTAAAAAATGGTCGAATCTCTTTTTGAGGGATGCCTGAATACTCTTCAATGACAGGTCGCCAGTTATTCAAATTTGATCTATCGATTTTTAAGCTGTCTGCCAATGAAGATAAAAGAGCCGCGGCTGCCTCTATATTAAGTGTAGGATTGACCGCTACAATTTCCGGAGGTTGATTAATTAACGCTGCTCCTTCAAGTAATGAATGTCCCATCCTTTTATCATTCCTTAAACCCATAATCCCGTAAGTAACAGGATAGACCCTGGTTTGACTATCAGATGCGGATTCAACAATATTGGAAAATCTTGTTTCTGTATATGAAATCGCCTTTAATAAATCTTCCGGGATGTTATAAGTTTTAGCAGCGAATGAAAAAGCGTCGAGAAGTTGTACTGTTGAAGGAATACTTTCTATTTTTTGTGCTTTAACAAATAACGAAAAGCCAAATAAAATACTAAAGAAAATGTATTTGCGATGCAGCATAAAATACCTTAAAAAAATAATGGATAACCCTGCTTGAATATTATTCAACCTAGTGAAAATAATTTCCTAACTCCTTTAAGAGTTATATATTTGTAGAAAAGAACACCCTTCCCTGAAGTAACCCCCCGATTTGTCGGGGGTAAAGTATTCGAATTCCATTGGGCTTTAGCCCTGATTGCAGAAAAACGGGGACTGACCAAAAAATATTCTTCTATTTAGAACAGGGAAGTTTAATTCAGCCCAAAAAATTTCAACACTTCTTCCATAACGTCATTTCTGTCATTCTGATGAGCAATAGTTTCAAAAGGGAAACCGAAGACAATAGCACCATATTTCCCTTTGTATGCTGTCCCTGCACTGAACTGGTTTTCCGTGTATCTCAAGATTGTCTTAGAACCATTGACCGGCTCAACTTCATCCGGCGCCGTTACAGCGTATATCTTGTCATTAAACTTTGTATTAAAACTAAAACCACTAAACTTCTTCATAAATAATTGATCTGCCGAGAAAACCTCACCCGTCCTAGCCGCATGCCCCGTACCGAAGGTATAATGTAATATCTTTTCAGCAAAATTTATATCTGTGCTGTCGGCTGTCCCTTGGTTAAAAATGTCACTGGCAACATAACAGCCGGATATAAATAAATTCCCTCCCGAATTACAATATCTCCTAATTGCTTGCTGTAGTTTTTCCGGGAATGCCTTAAACCTTACTCCCTTCAGCGAGTCCTCCTTCGCTCTTTCCCAATGCGTCGCCCTTTGCTCTCCGAGAATTAAATCGACAAATTTGTAGCCGGCTAAATCAACTGAACCATCCTCTACCGACTGTGCGCTTACCGAAACAAAAGGATATCCGCTCTTCATTATTGATTCTCCATGTATGTATGGGTAATCAAAGGTATTACCCGCAATTACGTGCGCTTCATAGTCCGCATGACTTGCACCCCAGCCCGGGTTATCATTCGATATCCATTGATGTGTTGAATCAAAATCATACTCACTTCCCGTATAGCTTAAATCATACCTGTCTGCAATACCCGGGTCCTTTTCATTTAAGAACCCCGTGAACTTTGCACTCTGCACGTATGCCGGTCCGGCTACTCTATAGAATCCATTGACTATCAATACAGGCTTCTTATGGCTATCCATTCTGCAGACTGAAAGTATCTCCGATGGAAAGCTCTCTCCGCCGTTATTTACTGCCGTTACTTTGTAGCTGTATATAACCCCTGGCTTTATTCTCTTAATTTCATAGCTCTGATTATAAACAAGAACGCCGTTATCAAAGCTTCCGTCATTTACCCTGGTGTAAACAATATATCTATCCGGCTTAGCCGTTACTTCAAGCGGATCTTCTGTAGGCTGCCATTTGAGAGTAACATTGCCTTGGCTATCCATTGAACTCATAAAATGATTTACCGGCAATGGCTCTACAACGTATTTATAATGATTCTCTGTAGCTATGAAACGAAGCATTCCTTTATACATCGCTCTTGCTACATCAAAACGAAATTGAGGATCGTGGGCAAACTTCATATCAAGAAAATTCTGATGCGATAAAAGTTCTATTAAAAGTGAAGGTACATTAGGACTGCGGGATTCGCTATAATTTCCGTTTTCTAAGTGACGTCGTGTCCAAGCAGGATCATATTTAGCTCTTATGTCACTAACTATTTGTGTCTGTACAAGATCGGCAAGGTCACGATTTGCAAGACGCGACATTCCGTCAGGGAAATATGGTTTATGCTTTGCATCGGAAATGCTGTAAATAGAAAGCGTTCCGATAGTAGTATCGTTGTGAGTAATTCCTGCGTCTGTATGAAAAGCTAATGAAAGATCAATCGGAATCCCAAGTCCCTTTATATCACGATCTAAATTCGGCCCAAACGGTTTTCCGTAAAGGTAATTCACGTATTCTGGGCGACTCTGATAATCATCATTGTAGTCATTCTGGTTCTTGTTTAAATCATATACCAAAGTATCTGGCATACCGGCATACTGTAGATAATAACGGGCACCTTCAAATATCTTTGGACGACCGCTCGCTTCTCCTCCTCTTTCTATTATTCCCATACCACCTCCGAAACGAACAGCATCGCATGAAATAATTTTACCGGGCTCTCCGCTTTTGTTTGTCAAAACAACTTTGTCTTCTTTAGGATGATAACCCTTTTCAAATTTAAATTCACCTAGATAAATCCAAGTGCTTCCGCCAATTTGCTGATTCACCTTAAATTCCGTTTTTACGCCGCTATGGTAAATAGTATATCTTGCGTCGGAAACATTTCTATCTGATGCATGATATGAAATATAAACCGCGTAATGACCGTCTTCAGGAATATTCGGTATCCAACTGACTGAGGCTGATACTTTTGTATCGGAATGTACAGTCCTATATGTCCCTTTTTCAAATGGATTATAATCAGATGGATAGGGGGGATTACCGGAAGCAAAGCCTGCACTTATACCTTTACTCCACCTGTGCTTTCTATCTTTTTTTGTCTCTAAATAGCATCTTTTTTTCACATCTTTGCGAGAATCATTATCAACGACAACTGAATATTTTTGTATGTCCCTTTCCCGGGGATCAAAAACTACCGCCCCCGCATTTTCAAGCATAGGCAATAAATATGGTACTGTGAAAGAGAGTGGTAGCAGATCTTCTACTGACTGAAAAAGCCTAGGGCGCTGCCATTCCCATCTGTCTTCCTTATTTGCATAGTACCAACCATGGCTCGGCCATACTACAATATTTCTATTAAATAGACCGTTTGAAGGAATAAATTTCTTGCTTATGTCTTGACTTACTGGACCAGGACGGTAATGATATCGGGGCATCCGCGCTGTATCATATTCAGTAGTATCACTCCTAAAATAATTAGGGATCAAATCCTCTATTGGAAAACCCAGCGTTTTAATAGTAAATGAATAATCTTTATAATCTTCTCCAAAGTCACTCTTTACTTCAGAATAAATATCATTAACATTGTCTTGGCGAAATGGAATGTATGAAAGTCCTTTGTTGCAGATAATAACAATTGTTTTCTTTACCGAATCAATTTTTATTGATTCCACTCTAGAACTCCTTATAGAATCAATAAAGGAGACTATTTCCTTTTTAACTGTGTCTACCTTACTTTCTTTGTTTATGCTAACCGGGGGCTTAGGCTTAGTTGTCTCTTTCTCCAAAGTACTTGTAGAACAGCTATAAAATAAAATTGATATTAGAAAAATAGTAAAGAAATAAATGTAAAATTTTCTCATCTATACTCCGATATTGTTGCTTGAAGCGTTTCCTTGTGGAAATCTAATTTATATACTGTTCGATTATACTTTTCCAAACTAAATAACCTTTACCTAATAAATGTACACCGTCATTTGAATATCTTTCATCGAGTCTTCCATTATTATCTAAAACTTTGGAAAATACATCGATATAAGTTAGCCCATATTTGTTTGCAACGGTTTGTAGTCGTTCATTTAGAGCCTTTATTTTATCGTTAGTTGCATTCCCTTTATAATAAATATCATTTGTAGGAAGTACGCTATGAATATAGATCTCTGTCAACGGCGATTGAGCTTTTATTTTCTCAATTATCCTATTGTAATTGCTGACGATCAAATCCAATGGTGAGCCTGATGATAGGTCATTAATCCCAATCATAATAAATATCTTTTTAGGCTTTGCCTCTAAAGTTTTATCGATCCTATTTAGAATCCCCTCTGTTGAATCACTTATAATCCCTCGATTCTTTATATTTGAATTCTGAAGCAGCTCACTCCACTCGCAGCCGTCAATAATACTGTCGCCAACAAATATTATCCCATTATCTTCATTCGGTAAAATTTCAAAATGACTGGCCCTCTGTTCATAGTAAGGAGTAGGAAGTCCGGGAGTAATTATTCCTGACGGCCTCTTTGAAGTCAGACGTAGTTTGTAAAATATGTATGCAATTCCGCCTTTGCTATAACTTATTTTTGTAACCAAAAGAATCAGTAAAAGATTAATCAACAATAAAAAAATTAAGAAAAAATTCACCATTAGTGTCGCATTCACATTCTATATCTTTATAGTATTACCATTTTAATCTTTGCCTGCCTGCCGGCAGAGACTGCTGCACAACTCCAAAATGTCATTTCGAAGGATCCGCCGCGGCGGACTCGACTGAGAAATCCCATGTTCAACTTGATCACCCGAACTATTCGTGGGATTTCTCACCGGCTAATCCGCTGAAAGCGGACGGATTCGAAATGACAATTGTTTTCATTTCATATCCGAAGGAACCTTCGTTAAAAATGATCACTAACAAAAAGTCTTGTCATTCGAAGGAGCTTGCCATTCCATCTTCCATATTATCTAAAATGTCGGCATGTCTCCTGCAACATTAGTATTTACTTCCTTGCTAATATTAAACTTGAATATATTTTGAGGTTTGGTTAATCGAACAATCTTCAGACTCTTTATTTTTTTAAGCGATACTATCTGATCGCCAAATCCGTTCGTGCCTTTTTGGCTTGACCAGTAGGTTACACATTTATCACCATTTTTATCAATATACCAGCCAAGGAATATTACTGAATGTCCTATTCCGCTTTTCCACGAAATGTTCATAAAATCACCGGGGATTGCATCCTTCGGTTTAACTACTTTGCCCATATTCGAGTATTGAACTAAAGCATATTCACTTCCAAAACCATCGGCATTCCAAATCCCCCAATATTTAATCCAGTCGTTTCTCCTGCCTCCGTTTGGCTCCTGCATTCTCATTGCTTCAAGTCTACCTTTTGAAAGCTTATTTGCTTGGTTACTAAGTATAAAATCTAAAGCAGTTATTAGTACCGAATACGTTGAGCCGCTGCAGTAGCTCGAACTTCGAGTAGGTTTTATTAGAGAACTTCCAAATAATTTTAAGTCATATCCTATAGGCGATTCTGTAGGTGTAGAATCTATCCCTATAAAATATCCCCCCCCCATCCATGGC
>JAJYOQ010000226.1 GCA_021796135.1 Bacteroidota bacterium | reverse complement strand
CAAGATATTTCTCTTAGCAATATTGCATTCAAAACCCAGCCTTGGGTAACCAGGAAAAATAACTGACCACTATACAAGAATTTTGAAACAACTGCTGCCGAGGCTGATGCTATGAGAAGTGGAATAAAAGAGGGGATTGAAAACTCTGGAAGTAAAACTTCGATCGCAAAAATTACACCTCCAACCGGACTATTGAATATTGCCGAAATACCTGCGGCAGACCCGCATGCTAATAAAAGTGTTCTTGTTTTATAATTAAATTTTAATTCTTTTGCTATATTCGAACCAAATGCTGCACCGGTAACTACAATTGGAGCTTCCAATCCCGCCGATCCGCCTAATCCCACAGTTATTCCGCTGGTAATAAAATGCGATATCATATCAACCTTAGGTATATCTGAGGATTTCCTCAAAATTATATAAATGACATTAGATATACCTTTGCTAACTTTTCCATTGAAGAAAGCATTTACTACTAAAACAGATAAGACAATTCCTAAAAGCGGTGTAAAGGGAAGTAAAAATGCAATCCCCCACTTATCAAAATAAATTTTCGGTTCAACTTCGAGAAAGTGTACAAAATTCTTTAGTAGTGCAGATGCTAAGCCTGACAAAATTCCGACTACAAGGCTTGCTAAAATTATGAAAGTTCTTAATTCAACCTTAGAAGAGATGAGATTAATTATTCGTCTTATGTATATTCTTGAATTGATTCTTAGATACTTGAATATATGTCTCATTAACTTATTGGAATATTTAGGGAAATTTGATAAGAATAAATAATTCTGACACAAATATAAATATAAAGAATCTCTTGAATGTTAATATATTTTGTTTTGAATCACTTTTAAGACGGGCATATTGCTAAGAGAAATATCTTGGACAGAAAATAGTGATGAAATAAAAATTACTAAGTCGCCTTTCTCAAGATTTCCCTTTGGAGTAATGGAATGTTGGAATAATGGAAAGAATTAGTCTATTCCATAAAAAATTAATTATGCAATTGCTTCTTCAGAAAGGACTTCAGTTAAGTTTTTATGAACAGCCGCAGCACATTTCCTACCCTCTGAAATTGCCCAAACGATTAGTGATTGTCCACGTCGCATATCACCGCAAGAAAATACTTTCCCCAATGAAGTCGAGTGAGCATTTTCATCATTGCCGAAAACAGCTTTTACATTTCCGCGAGCGTCAAGTTCAAGTCCGCTTTCCTTTAATTCATTTATCATCCCTTCGTGCGCGGGATGGACAAATCCGGCGGCGATCAAAACTAAGTCGGCAGCAATTTCAAACTCTGTCCCCGGAACATCATTTAATTTCCCATTTTCAAATCTAACTTCATTGCATAATAACGCTTTTACTTCACCATTTTCATTACCGATAAAATTTTTCGTATTAATACTAAATTTTCTATCCGCACCTTCTTCATGACTTGAAGAAGTTCGAAACATCAACGGCCAGTATGGCCAGGGTGTGCTTTCAGCTCTTTCTACGGGAGGCATCGGAAGTACTTCTATTTGAGTTACGGATTTTGCACCTTGTCTGTTTGATGTGCCTACACAATCTGAACCCGTGTCGCCTCCGCCAATAATTACTACATTTTTATCGGTAGCGACGATCTGGTTTTCAATTTCATCTCCTGCATCCACTTTATTTTGAAGCGGTAAGAATTCCATTGCAAAATAAATTCCTTTCAACTCCCTTCCAGGAATATTTATATCCCGAGGTTTTTCAGAACCGCCTGCCAATACAACAGCATCATACTTTTCGACTAATTGTTTAGCTGAGACATCAACTCCGACATTAACTTTTGTTTTAAAGATGACGCCTTCAGCCATCATCTGATCCAATCGTCGGTCTATGATCCATTTTTCCAATTTAAAATCGGGAATACCATAACGGAGCAATCCTCCGATTCTATCATTTTTTTCAAAAACAGTCACAGAATGACCGGCTCTTGCCAATTGTTGGGCTGCGGCTAATCCTGCCGGTCCTGATCCAACTACAGCAATATTTTTCCCGGATAACTCTTTTGGCCGTTGAGGTTTTATCCAACCTTCCTTAAACCCGCGATCAATTATTGTTCTTTCAATGTGTTTTATTGAAACTGCCGGCTCATTTATTCCTAGCGTACAAGCTGTTTCGCACGGAGCAGGACAAAGCCTGCTCGTAAACTCAGGGAAATTATTTGTCGAATGAAGATTTTCAAGAGCTTCTTTCCAGTGCCCTTTATAAACCAAATCATTCCACTCGGGAATAAAATTCTCAACCGGGCAGCCAGTTTCGCCGTGACAAAAAGGAATCCCGCAATCCATACAACGCGCTGCTTGAACTTTAGCTGTTTCTTCTTTAAATGGATGTTCAAATTCCTTAAAAGTCCTTAATCTTTCTGCAATAGGATCCTTTTTCGGCACCTCCCTTTGATATTCCTTAAAGCCTGTCGGTTTACCCATTTACAACCTCCTTTAATTCATGCGGGTCCAGAGATAATTTCTTCTCTTCTTCTTTAATTCTCGCAAGTGCTTTCTTGTATTCTTCAGGAATTACCTTCCAGAAATTTTCAACTTCAGTATCCCAGTTATCAATTATAAATTCTGCACGTTTAGAACCCGTGTACTCAAAATGTCTTCTTACCAAATTAAAAACCTCATCAATATCATCTTCATTTACCAGATATTCTAACTCTACAAGAGAATGATTTAAATACTTATCGAAATCATGCTTTTGATTCCAAATATAGGCTATACCTCCAGACATACCGGCAGCAAAGTTTCTTCCGGTTCGACCAAGAATTATGACTCTTCCGCCCGTCATATATTCGCAGCAATGATCTCCCACTCCTTCAATTACAGCATTAGCCCCGGAATTTCTGACGGCAAATCTTTCTCCTGCAACGCCGTTTATAAAGACTTCACCGCTTGTAGCACCGTACAAACAAGTATTTCCGATTATAATATTTTCTCCAGGATCAAACGTAGCATTCGGATGAGTTTTAACTATTAACCTTCCTCCTGATAATCCTTTACCCGTGTAATCGTTAGATTCTCCGGTAAGATGTAATTCAATTCCCTGAGCGAGAAAAGTTCCGAAGCTTTGCCCAGCAGTTCCGGTCATAAAGATTTTTATAGTAGCGTCCGGTAAACCTTGTGCACCGTAACGTTTAGCGATTTCACCTGAAAGCAAGGTGCCGACAGTTCGGTTAATATTTCTAACAGGCATTTCAATTTTTACCGGAATTGCATTTTCAAGTGCTGGTTGAGCTTGCTTGATAAGTTCGTGATCTATTTGTTCTTCAATCTTATGATCCTGAGCGCGTGTCCTATAAAAATCAGTATTATACAACGGAGTCGGTTTGAACAACGGTTTACTCATATCGACGCCACGGGCTTTCCAATGATTGTTTAATCTCTTCGGAATAATCTTCTCAGTTTGTCCGATCATTTCATTAAAATTTCTAAAGCCTAACTGTGACATTATCTCGCGGACTTCTTCAGCAATATAAAACATAAAGTTTATCACGTACTCCGGTTTCCCGGTAAACTTTTTTCTAAGTTCTGGATCTTGGGTAGCAACTCCAACGGGACAAGTGTTTAGATGGCACTTACGCATCATAATACAACCTTGGGTCACCAACGGTGCGGTAGAAAATCCAAACTCTTCGGCGCCGAGTAAAGCAGCAACAACAACATCTTTACCCGTTTTTAACTGCCCGTCAGTAGCAAGATAAACACGATCGCGTAGTCCGTTAAGAACTAATGTTTGATGAGTTTCGCTTAAGCCTAATTCCCAGGGAGTGCCGGCATATTGAATTGAAGTAATAGGGCTTGCGCCTGTTCCGCCGTCATGCCCGCTTATTAAAATATGATCTGCATGAGCTTTAGCTACACCAGCAGCAATAGTACCGACTCCTACTTCGGAAACTAATTTTACACTAATACGCGCTTTTGGATTGATATTCTTCAAATCAAAAATCAATTGTTTTAAGTCTTCAATCGAATAAATATCGTGATGAGGAGGAGGGCTGATCAAAGTAACACCAGGCATACTATGTCTAATCTTTGCAATGATTTTATCGACTTTGAACCCAGGTAGTTGACCGCCTTCGCCGGGTTTTGCGCCTTGAGCCATTTTAATTTGAAGCTCATCTGCGTTAACCAAATAATGAGCTGTAACGCCAAACCTTCCGGAGGCAATTTGTTTAATAGCAGATCTCATGCTGTCGCCATTTGGAAGCGGAATAAATCTTTCCTCAGCTTCCCCACCTTCACCGGTATTAGATTTGCCGCCAATGCGATTCATACCGATAGCAAGTGATGTGTGGGCTTCCCATGAAATAGAACCAAAGCTCATAGCCCCAGTAGAAAATCTTTTTACAATTTCAGCGGCAGGTTCAACTTCGTTAAGAGGGATCTGTTCACCGCTAGTATCAAACTCAAACAAACTTCTCAGCGTTACCCGTTTTTTATTTTGATTATTAATCAATTCCGTATATTCTTTAAAGGTTTTATAATCGCTATTCCGTGTGCCAAGCTGAAGCTTGGAGATAGTAAGCGGGTTCCACAAATGATGCTCGCCTTCTCGTCTATATTGATATAGACCACCGGATTCAAGCGTATTTGAATCTGACAAAGGATTAAAAGCATTTTTATGTCGCAGAGTCGTTTCCTCTTCAAGCATTTCAAGGCTAAGCCCTTCAATCCGTGTTGCTGTACCCGTGAAATAGTTATTAACTATTTCAGTATCAAGCCCTATGGCTTCGAAAATTTGTGCGCCGCAATAGGATTGCAAAGTGCTAATACCCATTTTACTAAAGGTTTTGAATAATCCTTTGCTTACGGCTTTAACAAAGTTTTTCTTTGCCGTTTTATAATCAACCGGTATAAAACCGTTCTTGCAAAGGTCGGACAAAGTTTCATAAGCTAAATAAGGGTTAATAGCATTAGCGCCGTAACCGCATAATAATGCAAAGTGAGATACTTCTCTCGGCTCACCGCTTTCAATTATTAAACCAGTTTTCGTTCTTAACCCAGCTCTTATTAAAAATTGATGAACCCCGGATACCGCTAAGAGACTTGGTATTGCAGCGTGTCTTTCATTGATTCCCTTATCTGATAAAATTATAAGTGACACTCCGGATTTCACGGCTTCGACAGCTTCGTTGCATATTTTATCAAGTCTTTCACGCATATCGTGGCGTATATCAGGATCGAATAAAAGAGAAATTGTTATTGCCTTGTAATGTCCGCGAGTAATGTGTCTAATTTTTTCAAGCTGTGAATTTGAAAGAAGCGGATGTTCAAGCTCAAGACGATGCGCATGTTTTGGAGTTTCATCCAAGAGATTTTGCTCCGGTCCGATATAAGTTGTAAGCTCCATTACTAATTCTTCTCTAATCGAGTCAATTGGAGGATTAGTTACCTGAGCAAACATTTGTTTAAAATATCTAAATAAAACCTGTGGACGATCGGATAATACAGCGAGTGCGGCATCGGTACCCATCGAACCAATAGCTTCTTCACCGTTTGAAGCCATAGGTGGGATTACTATTGATAAATCTTCTTTGGTATATCCAAATATTTTTTGCCGACTAATTAAAGTTTCCGGATTAGCATTTGATATTTGATTAGGTGTTGGCAAGTGATTCATCTTCAACATATTTTCGGTTATCCATTGCCTATAAGGTTTGCGCTTTACAATTTCACTTTTAACTTCTTCATCGTCTAAAATTTTACCTTGGTTAAGATCAAGCAGGAACATTCTTCCGGGCTGAAGTTTACCTTTTGACAAAACATTCTCAGGATCGATTTCTAAAGTTCCGGCTTCGGAAGTTAGAATTACCAGATTGTCTTTTGTAATAGTGTATCGTGCAGGGCGAAGACCGTTTCTATCAAGCGTAGCACCTATAACGGTTCCATCAGTAAATACAACTGCCGCCGGTCCATCCCATGGTTCCATCATAGTTGCATGGAATTCATAAAATGCTTTTCTGTCCGGATCCATCAAATCGTTTTTTGACCAGGCTTCAGGGATCATCATCATCATAGCGTGAGGAAGACTTCGTCCGCTCATTACTAAAAGTTCAAGCACCGTATCAAAAGTAGCTGAGTCGCTTTGGCCATCCATAATAATAGGAAGCATCCTTTTTAAATCTCTTCCGTAGTAAGGAGACTCCATAACTGCTTCACGGGCTTTCATCCAATTTTTATTCCCCTGAAGCGTATTTATTTCACCATTATGCGCAATCATTCTGAATGGATGCGCAAGATCCCAAGTCGGGAAAGTATTTGTAGAAAAGCGCATATGAATCATAGCCATTGCTGATTTCATATCTTCGGAAAGAAGATCTTTATAGAATGATTTCATTTGGGGAGCAAGTAGCATTCCTTTATAAATCAAGACTTTACTTGAGAAGGAGGGAACATAATATTTGCTTCTATCGCATTTTATTTCTGTTCTAATCCTATGGTCAATAATTCTTCTTATTAAATAAAGTTTCCGTTCAAACTCATTTTGCGTTTTAATTCGTTTATCGGCGCCGATAAAGCAATGGCGAATAAAAGGTTGAGTCGAACGCGCGCCTTCTCCGGGTATACTTGGATCGACAGGAACATCGCGCCAGCCAAGGAATTGCTGATCTTCATCAATAACAATTTTTTCAACTATATTTTCTACAGATTTTCTTAAAATCGGATTTTGAGGAAGGAACATTACACCAACGCCGTATCTTCCTTCTTTCGGGAGGGTAATATTATTCTCTGAAGCAACCCGTCTCATAAACTCATCCGGCA
>JAJYOQ010000225.1 GCA_021796135.1 Bacteroidota bacterium | reverse complement strand
CATATGTTTTTAAAAACTTTACTGTTTCTTCATCAAAGCATTCAGGATGTTCACGGAAAATTTCTGTTGCATTAGTCGATAGGGGACTGTCAACATATATCGGTATCCTTGGCGCTTGTTTATTCTCAAAAATTCTGTGCACCGAATAAACTAATTCTTGGGTTCTACCTACACTAAATGCAGGCACAATAATCTTACCTCCGCTAGTAATTGCTTTTTTTATTACCTCAGCAAGCTTCGCTTCGCTGCCTTCGATTTTATCATGGAACCTTCCTCCATATGTACTTTCACAAATAAAATAATCCACATCGGGAATTTGTTCGGGGTCTTTTAATACCGGAAGGTTTGGTCTCCCTAAATCCCCGGAAAATCCAAACTTAATTTCTTTACCATTTTCTTTAATTTTTAAATAAACTATTGCCGATCCCAATATATGACCGGCATCATAAAACATGACCGAAACATCATCGCTGATCCTCACCTCTTCGTGATAATTACACCCATTCATCAAAGGAAACACTGCTTCAGCATCTTTCTCATCATACAAAGGCTCAAATGGATTCTTTCCTTGTTTAATCCTTTTTTTGTTTACATACTCAACATCTTTTACTTGAATGTGAGCGCTGTCTTTAAGCATTATTCTCGATAGATCTTTGGTAGCATTGGTGCAAAAAATAGGGCCATCAAATCCTTTCTTAACAAGATTAGGAATATTTCCGCAGTGATCAATGTGAGCATGCGATAAAATTAAATAATCAATTTCTTTCGGATTAAAAAGATCAAAGTTCTTATTTATCTCGAATGCCTCCTTTCGTTTGCCCTGATAAAGACCGCAGTCAAGGAGATAAGTCTTATTATTAATTTTTAATTTATGCATTGAACCTGTTACGGTTCTGTCCGCTCCGATGAATTGTAATTCCATAAAAATCAGACCTTTTTTTTGTTTTATGTAAAATAAATAAAATTTTCATAGAAAGTAGTAAACCGGAAAGCAACTAATGCCATGATTCTGATTATTGCAATGCCTTCTCAATAATTGTATAAGCCTAAAAAGTGAAAAAACCTATACTTCCATTTATTTACATCAGATTATAATTTTTCTTATATTTTAATTACGCACTAAAAGGAAATTGTTTTCCTTTATGAATATTAATCAGATTGTTTTGAACAACAATCTGTATAGAAGATGATCAATGATTCTATTAAAGTTAGGGAGATATGAAAAAAATAATTTTACTTTTTGTTCTACTAATTGGGAGCCACTCTTTCGTTTGGGCGAACCCTATCGCTAACACTCCGGTTACAATATTTTCCGAATTAGTTTTTGACAGCAATAATAATTGGACGATGGAAATTTATTTCCCATTCGGATATGACAAAAGTATTGATAGTGTTGTTTTTGATGTTTCGAATATAAATGCAAAATTAAAAGTTTCATATAACGCTAATACTCAAATTGGTGTCATAACTTCCGATAGTCTTACAACTCCACTATATATAAATCGGGACAGAGATAGTATTGTCATTTATACTTATTCGACAAATCCCAATGTCCCAACTATAAAAAATGTTAGAACAGATTCACTAATTTTTGGGAATTGTCCGGGCGCAACTGTGGGTCAGCCTGTTATGGGCTATTCTATCATGAGAATATGGACTAGTAATTATAGGGCACTTCTAAAAACTTCAATTCTCTCTGCGAACGTTGCGTATTCTTTGCGTTCTTTGCGTTAAATTTTTATAAAAGATAGTTTTTAGAAGTGCCCTATAGTGATTATGGCGCCCTAAATTGTCTTACTAAAAATCCTTCACTTGGGATTGTAAATGATACCGTAGGATTAAGCGGCACTATGAAAGGTCATATTTATGATATGAATAAGAATCTTGTTACAAATTTGAGCGGTGGTTATTCGCTAGGGCTTGAAGATATTCTAAGTATCAATTCAGACGGATCATATACTACTAAAATTTTCCCTACACAATTAAAAGCCGATCATCTTTTTGCAAATTATGATAACTTGCAAGTATTTAGCGGTCAAATCAAAATAGAACCATTTGAATTGAATGATATACATCCCGATACTGTTGTGGCTCAAGATATTAATTTAATTGACAGTTGTAGCTTTTGTGCCATTCTCGATGCGATAAAAAACTACAACACTCCGAAGAGCAATGAGCTTACACTAATAAACTATCCTAACCCGTTTAATCTATCGACAAATTTTTATATCAAGATACCTGATAATCTAAAAGGGAAGCCGGGAAGTATTAATATCTATAATGTTAACGGGCAGTTGCTAAGAACAATTCCGGTCAGCGGAAGCTCAACAATGTCATGGGATAGTAAAGATATGAATGGAAGAATAATGCCTTCAGGAATTTATTACTACCGTCTTGTTATAAATAGCCAGGCAATGAAAAACGGCTCGATGATATTATTGAAATGATATGGGAAAAATTTTCTGCATAGTATTTCTTTTTTGTTCAACAACTTTCGGACAAAGAGCAGATTTCTATAAAGAGGATATTACATTCCGACTTGATAGCATTCATTTTGATGTTGAAGGGTATTACTGGTTTGCAAATCACTCGGATAAGCGGGTTAACAGCAATATTTTTTATCCTTTCCCGAATTATCATGGCGAGGAAATCGATTCTATCCGTCTTTATAATATTTCTGCAGGACAAAAAACCCGTTACAAATTGGAAGGCGCTAACGGAATATTATTTGATTTGTTCATTGCACCTCATGATACTGTCTTATTTCAGATAGGATATAGACAGAAGCTTGCCGGCTATAGTGCTGTATATATTCTTAGAACTACACAAGGCTGGGGCAAACCTTTAGTTCATGCCGAATATAAGCTGATAGTCCCAGTTTCTATGAAAATAAAAAGGTTCTCATATCCGCCGGATAAATTATATAAAATTGAAAAGGAAAAAATCTACTACTGGAAAATGAAAAACTTTATGCCGGTCAAAGATATGATATTATATTTTTAATAAAATTATATTGCTTCAGTGATGATTATTATATCTTTGTTACAAGATATTTTTTAGCGATTTTCCCATATTTCATGCTCAATTTTTCATTGCAGCTTGCCGAGTTATGGATTATTAAAGAAGGCTTAAACATGAAACATATTAATTATCTTCTTTTCGCATTCTTCTCCTTAGCTTTTGTTAGCTGCTCTTCAATCAACACTGTTAAAGATTTTTCTTCCAAAGAAAAATTTTATGAAGACTTTAATGATTTTGCAAAGAATAAAAATGTAGAAGTTACTTTGATAAACGATAGTTCATTTACTATATTACAAGCAGCAAGAATATCAAATGACTCTCTAATCGTAAATGTTAAGAATGAAAATGTATTATCATTGAGTGAAATCGCGAACATGAAATACAACAATACCAGTTTCGTACATTCTTCCGCTGATATAATTCTAAAAGATGGTGAGAAACTAAATGTAGAAAATATCAAAATACTTCATGATTCATCAATTCAGTTCACTAACTGCAAAGGTATCAAAGAATATTTGCCTCTGAATAAAGTGAAGAAGGCAAGCTATTTACAACGATTACCCGGAGTTATAACCGGGTTATCTTTAGGTGCTATAACTGGGGCTATATTTGGTATAATTGCTTTGTATGTGATTCATCCATCCGGCATCGGACGCAATAGTGAATCGTCTAATAATTCGGATGCTGCATTTATGACTTATATCTTTTCAGGTGCTATAATCGGCAGTGTAATTGGCTGGATAACCGGTCATAATTATGTCTATCAATTCAACCTATAACTTCGGTTATTTAATTTATTCACTCTGAATGCACTTTAATTCTCCTTATAAAGCTTATATAAAAGTCAACTCCCATGCTTTTTCCGTTCTTTATTTCAATTTCCATTTGTACCTGCTCTAGCGTAAACTGTAAAGTAATCTCTCCTCTCTTTCAATTTTCATTGAAAAATAATTCCATAATAACAGAAGTAAAATTAATTATGACTAATTTAGAATTCAGATTGAGATATGTCTCACTTGTTTAAATTGACAATCAGACAAATTTTGGATAATTTTGCCCAATAAAAAACGAAGTCTAAATATGCTTGTTCAATATATCCCAGTGTTTTTAGTTATTGCCGTAGCAATAGTTTTTGCCGTGGCTACCGTCTTCTCATCGGAAATATTTGGTCCTAAACGTCCGACACAGGCAAAGCTTTCTACCTATGAAAGCGGAATGAAACCTGTTGGTACAACCCATGAAAGAATGTCGGTTAAATATTATCTCGTCGCAATGTTTTTTATCATTTTTGATCTGGAAGTAATTTTCATTTATCCCTGGGCTGTTCAATTCAAAAAATTATATATCGAAAACGGAATATCCGTATTTGTCTCGATGGTAATCTTTTTAGTTGTATTGGAATTGGGATATTTATACGCTTATAAGAAAGGCGGTTTCAAGTGGGACTAGAAGCAAAATTAAATCAAGAAAGTTTCTTTACTACAACAGTTGATGCTTTAGTCGCATGGTCAAGAGAAAATTCTGTATGGCCCATGCCAATGGGTATTTCGTGTTGTGCTATTGAAATGATGGCCGCCGGTGATCCTAGATATGATATAGCTCGATTTGGTTCTGAGGTTATGCGGTTTACACCCCGTCAGTGTGACTTAATGATCGTCGCCGGTACTGTTACTTACAAAATGTCTCATGTAGTTAAAAAGATTTATGACCAAATGCCCGACCCGAAATGGGTTATAGCTATGGGCGCCTGCACCTCTTCAGGCGGAATGTATAGGTCATACTCTGTAGTTCAAGGCATTGATCAATTTTTACCTGTGGACATTTATGTCGCAGGATGTCCTCCTCGTCCGGATAATTTGCTGAATGCACTTCTTCAAATCCAGGAAAAAATAGGAAAATCAAAGGCGAGAGATTTTAAAGATATTCCTCTACCAACTCTAAACGTTCTACAAAATAATTGATATTATGGAATTAAAAGATTTAATAATTCAAAAACTAAACGATAAATTCAAAGATATTAAGCTTGAAGTTGTTGAATACAGAAATGAATTAACCATTTTATTTGACAAACAGAATGTTGTCGATGTGTGTAAGTTCTTAAAAGATGACGACGATCTCCAGTTCAGGCTTTGCGAAGATATTACTGCTATTGATTGGGCTAAAACGAAAAATCGATTTACAGTAGTATATCATATTTTCTCTCTAAAAAATAATTTTAGACTTTCCTTAAAATCTAATGTAGATGAATCAGATTGTAGTATCGATTCAGTATCTTCTGTCTGGCGAACTGCTAACTGGGAAGAGAGAGAGGTGTATGATATGTACGGTATAAAATTCAATAATCACCCGGATCTAAGACGCATGTATATGCCTGAAGAATTTGAATACCATCCTCTAAGAAAAGATTTTCCATTGATGGGAATTACCGGCTCGCTTACACTACCAAAGAAATAATGAAATAATATGCAGAAATTAACTAAAGACGATGTCCATCCTAAAATAATTGAAGCTCTCTTAAGTGCTGATACTAATATTACAATCGAAGATGCGCTTGAAAATGAAATGATCCTAAATATGGGGCCGCAGCATCCAGCCACCCACGGCGTGCTTCGATTACTACTACGCCTTGACGGTGAAACTATTATGGCTTGCGTTCCCGAACTCGGCTATCTTCATAGAGGTTATGAAAAGATGGCTGAAAATATGTCCTATTACGAATTTGTTCCTCATACCGATCGCCTTGATTATCTTGCCCCGCTAGCTAATAATGTAGCCTATGTTCTTGCAGTAGAAAAATTAGCCGGAATTGAAGTACCGCCGCGAGCTCAATATATCAGAATGATGGTTGCTGAACTTGCACGTATTGCCTCTCATCTTGTTGCAATGGGCGCACTGGCTATGGATGTCGGAGCTTTAACGATTTTCCTATGGACTTTAAGAGAACGTGAAAAAATCCTTGACATTTGGGATATCCTTTGCGGTGCAAGATTCACAAATAGTTATACGCGCATTGGTGGAGTTGCAAATGATGCTCAACCTGAAGCCCTTGCGAAAGTTAAATGGTTCATCGATCAATTTGATGAAAAACTTGAAGAGTGTGAAAGACTGTTAAATACTAACCGTATTTTTATTGAAAGACTCGAAGGTATCGGAGTTGTTTCAGCCGAAGATGCAATTGACTTAGGCCTAACCGGCCCTAACTTACGTGGAAGCGGAGTTGAGTTTGATTTGAGAAGGGCTACTCCTTATCTCTTTTATAATGAAATGGATTTTAAGGTTATTACTCATAAAGAAGGCGACAGCTTAGCACGGTATTTTGTTAGAGTTGATGAAGCTTATGAAAGTGCAAAAATAGTCCGCCAAATCCTTGATAAAATGCCTCAAGGTGAAACGATGGCTAACCAACCAAAAAAAGTTCTTCCTAAAAAAGCAGAAGTTTATTCCAAAATGGAAGAATTAATACATGACTTTATGATTATCAACTTTGGAATCAATCCTCCAGTCGGAGAAATTTACAGCGCAGTCGAAAATCCTAAAGGTGAACTTGGATTTTATTTAGTCAGTAAAGGAGAAGGACATCCGTGGAAGTGCAAAATTCGCTCTCCCTCGTTTGTTAATCTTCAAGCTATTCCTCATTTGGTAAAAGGACGCATGATTTCAGATGTCGTGGCTATAGTTGGAAGTCTTGATCCTGTTATGGGCGAAGCTGATAAATAGGGAACTTAATCATAAACTTGATCTTAAACTTAAACTTATTTTATGGACTATACATT
>JAJYOQ010000224.1 GCA_021796135.1 Bacteroidota bacterium | reverse complement strand
CCTTGAAAGAGGAGACAGAATCATTTCGCAGATAAGGATTATAATTAAAATCTCCGGTCACCCGGAATTTTAATAGATCAATATTAATAATTTGCCCGTCAATCCTTTTTAACTTTATATTCCTTAGAGAATAATCTTCAAGTTTTTTATCAACTTCTTTTATGTACTTTGGATCATTTATATTTCTATAAAGCAACTGCTTACCTTGATTATACATTTGAGTTACAAATTCATCCACTCTTTCAGAAACCGAGGCGGGGAAAGACCCTGTGATTATAAAGTCTCCTCCGATAGTGACACTAATAGTAGGGGCATTCATCAAAAGATTTGATGTGCTTTTCGAATCGGATGTTTGTCCAAAAGCTATTGCTAAAAAAAAGAATGGAATAATCCATAAATATTTTCTCATAATTAGGCCTAATTTTAATAAAATAATTAAATTGATTTATATTGTACCGAATAATACTTCTGATATTCGCCTGAAATAATTCTTTGCCACCATTGTTTGTTCTCTATATACCATTCAATTGTCTTAACAATTGCCTCTTCAAATGTAAAAGCCGGTTTCCAGTTTAATTCATTTTGAATTTTTGTCGAATCAATTGCGTAGCGCCTATCGTGCCCGGGTCTATCTTTTATATAATGAATAAGAGATTCGTCCTTTTTCAATTGGGATAAAATTAGCTTTACAATCTCAATATTTTTCATTTCGTTACTGGCGCCAATATTATATACCTCGCCTATTTTTCCTTCCTCAAAGACTAAGTTAATTGCTCTATTGTGATCAACGACATATATCCAATCACGAACATTTAATCCATCTCCATAAACAGGAAGTTTTTGATTATTTAATGCATTGATAATCATTAGCGGTATTAATTTTTCCGGAAATTGAAATTGCCCATAGTTATTTGAACAACGCGTAATTACTATTGGCATTCCGTAAGTATGGAAAAATGATAATGCCATCAAATCTGACGAAGCTTTACTTGAAGAATAAGGACTATTTGGTGATATCGGGGTAGTTTCAGAAAATTTACCCTTTTCCCCTAAACTTCCATAGACTTCATCAGTAGAAATTTGCAGAAACTTCTCTACCTCAAAAAAACGAGCAGTCTCCAAAAGTACATTTGTTCCCATAACATTAGTTTTAAAAAATATTTCTGATCCTAGAATACTTCTGTCGACATGCGATTCCGCGGCAAAATTTATTACATGCTTAATTTTAAATTTTTCAAAAATATATCTTAATAAATCTGCATTCCCAATATCACCTTTAATAAAATGATAATTTCCCTTTGATTCAGAGTTTTTCAAATTCTCTAGATTGCCGGCATAAGTAAGCTTATCAATATTAATTATATTATAATCATCTCTTTCCTGAAGAATATAATTAATATAATTACTTCCTATAAATCCTGCTCCGCCCGTTACCAAAATGTTTTTCATTTTTACCTCTAATATGAGAATAGTCCTACAAAAACCCCTACCTGAAGAAACAAATTGTTTCCATTATTATCAGAAGGTGCATTTAAAATTTCTTGATTATTATCATAAGTCCAACTACTTCCAAAAGTAAATTGATAGCCCATACCTATCCTAAATGAGACTAAATAATAGGCAGGGATATCTATATTAAGAGTCGGTGTAATAATCCAATAATTATTTTTCAATTCAGTGCTAAATATATTTGTCGTAATGTTATTAGTGTTTTTCCAATAATCTGCCCAACTAATATTTCCAAAATTGCTGTTCATCTGTATACTTATATTGCCTCTCCCGATAATAGCTCCCACAGAAATTCCAAAATTTTTAACGTAGGGTAAAGTATATTCAACTGTTAATCCGCCGCCGCTTAAAGAATATATAGCTTCTTTGTAAATAGTACTTGGGGGATTATTAGAACCATTCGCATAAATTAAGGATTGAGAGGAAGATTTAGAAATACTTCCGCCGAATCCTATTCCGCCAATTCTAAGATTTTTTATAAAACCGAGATAGATAAAACCTTCACCTCCGGAAGTATAGAAACCATGAGTAGCCAAAGCAGAAACGCCGAAACTTTTAAGTTGCAAATTAATTCCATCAAGTTTTGGAGTCATCCAACCGCCAATATATCCACCGCCGCCGCCAAAAGGAGCATCATAGTATGGTGAATCTTGTGACATAATATTTTGATTAGCTATCAATAAAATAGCCACAAATAAAAAAAAAATTTTCATATTATTTTAACTTAATCAATACAGAAATTTACCAAAGGAAGCCAGCAAAAACAAAGATTTCATTATTACTTTAAAATTACAACAAATTCATAAAAAATATAATTCATAATTTAACCACAATACGTCCTGTTATATTCCCGTTAAGAATCAAATCAAATTTTTCATCAAGTTCCTCAATAGTGCATTCTGAAGCAATTTGATTTATCGAATCGGGCTTCCATTCGGAAGCTAGTTTATTCCACAATATCTTTCTAATTTTTAAGTCGCAATGTGTTGAATCGCTACCTAAAAGCTTTACTCCTCTTAGAATAAATGGATAAACAGTTGTATTTAGAATAGGAGATTGAGTCAGCCCGCAAGAAGCTACAGATCCGCCGTAGACGGTTGATTTCAAAGCGTTCGAAAGGATATTCCCTCCAACTGTATCGATAACTGCAATCCACCTTACCGGTAAAAGTGCCTTTTCAGTATTGTCATTTAGGTTTTCTCTATCAATAATTTTGGCAGCGCCAAGATTTTTTAAGAAAGTTTCTTTCCCGGATTTTCCCGTTAGGGCTACTATATTCTTATATCCGGCTTTTGATAAAATTGCAATTGAAAGTGAGCCAACACCACCTGTACTACCAGTAACAAGAATATTTCCATTGGCTGAAACATTTAAACCGGCAGATTCTAAATTAAAAAGTGACAATGCTGCCGTAAAACCTGCTGTTCCATATATCATGCTTTCTTTTAATGACATACCTGTTGGAATTTTAATCACCCATTCCGCCGGTACTCTTATAAATTGCCCATAACCGCCTGGAGTATTCATGCCAAGATCAAAACCGGTAACAAGAACTTCATCTCCTTCTAAAAATTTCTTATCAGTTGAATCAATAACAATCCCAGCGGCATCAATACCTGGCGTGTGCGGAAATTGCCTGGTAATTCCTTTATTACCCGAGGCTGATAGTGCGTCTTTATAATTCAAAGAAGAATATTTGACATTAATTAAGACTTCGCCTATTGGAAGATCATCAATTGATCTACTTTCGATAAATCTTATAAATTTTCCATTTTCTTCGCGAACAATAAGAGATTTAAATTTGCTCATTTCAATATTCCCATAATAAATTATGATAAATTTAAACAAATTATCTTAAACATATTGACTAACAGTAAACCATTTCGGCTTTTTATCTTACGCAATCCTATTTATATTTGTCATTTCAAAAAATATACAACTAATGAATAATAAATATGAAGCCGTCATCGGTTTAGAAGTACATGCTCAACTTTTGACCAAGTCTAAAGCTTTTTGCGGTTGTTCTACAAAATTCGGAAATACACCTAATAGTAATACTTGTCCTATTTGCCTTGGACACCCGGGAGTGTTGCCCGTTTTGAACAAAGAAGTTGTTGAGTTCACAATAAAAATGGGACTAGCAACCGGCTGCTTTATTAATGAAAAATCAATTTTTGCACGGAAAAATTATTTCTATCCTGATCTTCCTAAGGGATACCAAATTTCGCAATATGAAGAACCCATTTGTGAACACGGCAAAATAATGGTTAAATTAAAAGATGGTTCTGAAAAAAAGATCGGAATTACTAGAATTCATATGGAAGAAGATGCAGGGAAATCAATCCATGATCAAGGATATGAGACATTGATTGATGTAAATCGCTGCGGAGTACCATTAATGGAAATTGTAAGCGAACCCGATATGAGTAGTTCTGACGAAGTATACCAGTATCTTTCAAAGATTAAACAACTTGTTCAATATTTGGAAATATGTGACGGAAATATGGAAGAGGGGTCACTTAGATGCGATGCAAATATTTCTGTCAGATTAAAGGGTATTAAAGAACTCGGGACTAAGAGAGAAATAAAAAATATGAATTCATTCAGAAATGTAGAACGAGCTATAGAATTTGAGATTAATAAACAGATTGAGATTCTAGAAGATGGCGGAACAATTAAACAACAGACACTTCTTTGGAATACAGAACTTAATGAAGCTCTCCCTATGAGAAGTAAAGAAGAAGCACACGATTATCGTTATTTCCCTGAGCCAGACCTTTTGCCTGTTATAATAAATAATAAGTGGAAGTCAGAAATCGAAAATCATCTCCCTGAGCTCCCGGATGTTAGAATCAATAGAATGTCAAAGCAGTATAATCTTCCCAATTATGATGTCGAAATTTTAACTCAAAATAAGTTTATTGCAGATTATTATGAGAAAGTGACCGAAATTACCAATGAATATAAAATTGCAAGCAATTGGATAATGACTGATGTTCTAAAAATTATTAATGAAGAGAAAATTGATATCAAAGACTTCCCAGTTTCAGCCGAAGATTTGGGTGAATTAATTAATTTAATAAAAGACGGAATTATTAGCAGTAAAATTGCCAAAGAAATTTTTCCAATTATGCTAACGGAAAAGAAAAAACCTGCAGTAATTGTTCAGGAAAAAAATCTTATTCAAATTTCTAATTCCAGTGATATTGAAAAGATAATCAATCAGGTACTAAAAGAGAACTCCTCAGAGGTAAAAACTTATTTAAGCGGAAAAGACAAAGTATTTGGATTTCTCATTGGGAAAATAATGAAGGAGACTAAGGGAAAGGCTAATCCTAAGCTTGTAAATGAATTGCTTCTTAAAAGTCTTGAAGCATTAAAGAAAGACAATTTATATATATAACTAATCGGAGATTATTGTGTCATTTAAATCAGGATTAAAACGATTTTTCGGAATAAAAACCGAAGAAGAATTACTGAAAGTCAAAACTCCTAAAGAAAAAATAAAGGAATTTATTGAGTCTTTGTTGTTTGCCGGTATAGCTGCATTTTTTATAATTACTTTTATTGTCCAAAATACCAGAATACCTACTGGATCTATGGAGGATACAATCCTTGTAGGTGATTTCGTTTTGGTCAATAAATTTATATATGGAGCTGAATCGACAAAATATATTCCATTTACGCAAATTGAAATACCACACTTCCGACTTCCTGCTATTCGAAAACCTAAAAGAAAGGATATTGTAGTATTTGAATTTCCCGGGATGAGGCACCAACTTTATCCGGATGATAGAGGAGTCAATTACGTTAAAAGATGCATTGGACTTCCCGGAGACACAATTCAAGTAATCAATAAAGTTGTTTATGTTAATGGAAAACAATTTTGGATACCAACTCACGCCATATATGTATCCGGATATCCGGAGACAAAAGACGTAGTTGATCCAAGAATATTCCCTATTGGAATGCCATGGAATGCCGATAATTATGGACCTTTGATTGTCCCTAAAAAAGGTTATACAATTAAACTAACTCCAGAAAACGTCGAAATGTGGGCTATGACCATCAATCGTGAGTTTGGGAAAATTGTAGTAAGCCAAAGTAATAATCAGGTTACAATAGAGGGTAAACCAGTTACATCATATACCTTTAAAAAAGATTATTATTTTATGATGGGCGATAACAGAGACGATAGTCTCGATAGTCGCTATTGGGGTTTTGTACCCGATGACAATATCGTAGGAGAAGCTTTTATAACATTATTCTCTTGGGATAGAGATATACCATTTACGGACATCTTTAGATTGTTAGGTTCTATCAGACCTGACAGGATATTATTAATACTTCATTAATATTGGATCAATATTAAAAGAAAATTTTATTTCTACTAATAGATTAGGGTTTATGGATTTATTAAACTTAGATTATGAAAAGTATAGGTTGCAGAACAGCCTGGAAGTTATTCTATATCGAGATAATAGCTTACCCGTAGTAGCTGTAAACGTATGGTACAAAGTAGGGTCATCAAATGAAGTATTCGGAAAAAGCGGCATTGCTCATTTATTTGAGCATATGATGTTCCAGGGGTCTCTAAATGTCCCGAAAGAAATGCATTTTAAGTATATACAGGAAGCAGGCGGAAATCTAAATGGTTCGACAAGCATAGAAAGAACAAATTATTATGAAAAAGCACCGTCTAATTACTTAGAATTAATGCTTTGGCTTGAATCAGATAGAATGGGATTTCTACTTCCCTCACTTACTCAGGAAAAATTGAACAACCAAATTGATGTTGTAAAAAACGAACGTCTTGAAACGATGATAATCAGCCATACGGCCTGGCATTTGAGAAATTATTAAGTAATCTTTATCCGCCAGATCATCCATTAAGCTGGCCGACCATAGGGTCATTGCAAGATATTTCGAGCTTTACATTGAGTGATGTATCGGATTTCTTTGAAAAATATTATTCGCCTTCGAATGCAAGTTTAGTTGTTGCCGGAGATTTTGAATCTTCAAGAGCAAAAGAATTAATTGAAAAATATTTTGCAAATATTCCGGGTAGAAATCATATTCCTAAAAGCAGATTTAGTCCTGTAAATTTAGAGGCTAATAAATTAATAATACACAAAGACAATGTTCAACTTGAAAGGATTTATATTGCCTGGCATTCTGACAAATCCTATTCCCGACATGATACAGCGCTTGAAATATTATCTGATATCATAACAGGTTCAAAAAATTCCCGTTTATATAAGAAACTTGTCTTTGTGTATTATTAATTT
>JAJYOQ010000223.1 GCA_021796135.1 Bacteroidota bacterium | reverse complement strand
CAGCTTATATAATTCCTTTTGGGATGAAAATGATTGAAAATATTTCTATCGTTCAAGCAATACAATTGATGCTTGCCCCCGGAATTATGATATCCGCTTGCGGGCTTCTTCTGCTGGGAATGAATAATAAGTATTCTCTTATAGTAAATCGAATTAGGCTTCTCAACGAAGAACGCAGAAAACTATTTAAAGGGACTAATGATAAAGAATTTGATTACAATGAAAATATTCGTATTGAAAGCGTCTCTTTACAGCTCTCTGCCCTTGATTTTAGGGTTAAACTTGTGCGCAACGCGGTTCTTTCCTATACTGTAGCAGTTGCTTTTTTTGTTTTAACTTCACTTTTTATCGGGGTACAGTATTTTGAAGTTTTAACAAATATTAACCACCTTATTACAATAATTTTTCTTGCGGGAATGATACTTGTCTTAATAGGAGTAACTTTTGCTGCCTATGAAAGTATAAAGGGTTATGAAATTATTCATCTTGAAGTCGGAATTGATGAATAATTATTTTTTATGAAAGGAAAAGAAACCTTCGAGAATGAATTTCTTAAAAATCCGGAAGTAATGCTTTCCCTTTATTCCCGAGGTGCTTTCCCGATGGCTAACTCTGATTCAGGAATAGTAGAATGGTATTATCCCGAAATCAGGACGGTCATTCCTTTGAATAATTATAATTTTCCCAGATCATTAAAAAAGATTATTCCCAAGCTTAATTTCGAAATTCGTTTTGATACTGATTTTTCTGCAGTTGTTCGGTCATGTGCAGATCGAAAGGAAACTTGGATATCTGAAGAAATTATTCAGGCATATTTAAGGCTGAAAAAATTAGGTCACATTCATACTGCAGAAACATGGTCTGATAACAAATTAGTCGGCGGTTTGTACGGAATTACCTTTCGGGGTGCATTTTTCGGTGAATCTATGTTCTCAAATGTACCACAATCTTCTAAATATGCATTGATAAAGTTAATTGAACATCTAAATGAAAAAAACTTTTCTTTACTAGACGTCCAATTTATGACTGAACATTTAAAAATGTTCGGTGCTGTTGAAATATCCTTAAAAGAATATCAGCAATTGCTCAAAAAAGCTTATGAAAGCGATTGTAATTTTTAGCATTTTATTAATATTAATTCTTTTTGTGATTTTGAAATAAACTCACATCCCTTATCAGTAACAAATACCTCTTCCTCGATTGTTGCAGTTCCGAAATTTTTAACATAAAGTCTTGGTTCAATAGTGTATATCTGATTTTTTTCTACAGGTATGAACGGTGTATTCCCATACTTTTCCCAACGCGGAAGTAAACCTCCGCCTCCGTCATGAGCTTCTCTACCGACTTGATGACCAAGTCCATGCGGGAATTCATCATATCCTTTTGAGACAATATAATTTCGTGCAATATCGTCCATTTCGCAACCTTTTACTCCGGGTTTTAGGTTATCGGCCACTTTTTGAATTGAATCCCTAATAACTTCAAAACCTTTCTCTACTTCAATAGGAGCATTATCTTCTCCGTCTTTTAATATATACCATGTTCGTTGAAGATCAGAACAGTAACCGTTAAATTTAATCCCGAAGTCTACATTGACTAAATGCCCCTTTTCGACTATCCTATTTGTAGGTCCCGCATGGGCACTCATTGCTTCAGGTCCGGTAAATACTGAAGGGCAATGGTCCTCTTCCCAAGCCAAACCATAATTCCTCTCCTTCGCTATTTTTTTAATAAATTCTGAAATCTCAATTTCAGTTTTTCCCGGTTTGATAAACTTTGTCATTTCATCAAAAATTACTAAGGTTCTGTCGACTGCCTCTTTCATAATTGCCAATTCTGCTTTAGTTTTTCTACCTCTCAGTGCAGATATAATATCTTCAGAAGAAATCAATTTTTCAGCAAATCCGGTTCCTTCTAATAATTCCAATAAAATAAGAAACATTCCGTGAGTTAATCCATCAGCGAGATTGGAATTCTTAGAAAAATTTACAGCTATCGATTCAGGGTTTTTCTTTATTAAATAATCCAATAATGGCTGCTTTATTGATTTCACATATCCGATTATATTTTTATATAATCCCAGCGTTAAAAAGTTTTCAGTTTCAAGCGAACCGACTATTGCAGTTGTATCACCGTCTTTAGAAATCATCAAGGCAGATTGCCATGTACAGCTAGTTCCTCCAATCATATCGAGAGCAGGGTCTTTAATATTTCCGCTTTCCCTTACAAAAGTAAGCCATAAGTCAATATTTTTTTCGTTTAGGGTTTGAATAGACTGTTCTATTTTTTCTTTTAATATTTCTGATTTCATAATAACCTCATTAAAAAGTTAGAGTATTTTAGAATAATTATTACTAATTTAGATATGGAAAAATTCTCTTGGAAGAGAAAAAGTATATTTTATGAAAAATCTTCCGTTTACAAAACACAACGGTTCAGTATGGGGAAAAATCTTCCTGCCGGTTAATTTTATTATCCGGATTCAGCTCTATTGTCTTTCCGCTTATTTGAACTACTGGCTAGACTGCAGCGGCAAAAGTAAAACAAAATTTTACCTGAATGAAAATGTAACTCAATTTCAATCCGAATGCAGTAATCCAAATATTAATCAACAATTTTTATCTATTCAAAAAAATAGTGAGTAATTTATGTCAGAGTACGTCGCTAAGTTAATATCGGAAGTTAAGGTAAAAAACCCTAACGAACCAGAATTTCATCAGGCAGTTCAGGAAATTCTGGAATCTCTTGAAGTAGTTTTAGATCGTCATCCGGAATATCGTGCCGCAAAAATATTGGAACGAATGGTGGAGCCGGAACGCGTTATAACATTCCGCGTCCCGTGGATGGATGATCAGGGCGAAATTCATATCAATCGCGGTTTTAGAATTGATATGAACAGTGCCATCGGTCCTTATAAGGGCGGTCTTAGGTTTCACCCTTCCGTCAATCTTGGAATTTTAAAATTCCTGGCATTTGAACAAGTTTTAAAAAATAGTCTCACAACGCTTCCTATGGGCGGAGGTAAAGGCGGTTCAGATTTTGATCCCAAGGGTAAAAGCGATAATGAAGTAATGCGGTTTTGCCAAAGTTTTATGACGGAATTGTTTCGTCATATCGGACCAAATACCGATGTTCCAGCAGGAGATATCGGAGTTGGTACCAGAGAAATCGGATTCTTATTCGGACAGTATAAAAGATTGAAGAATGAGTTTACAGGAGTATTAACCGGTAAAGGTTTGAATTGGGGCGGATCCCTTATTCGACCTGAAGCTACAGGTTTTGGAGCTGTTTATTTTGCTCACGAAATGCTTAGGACAAAAGGACTTGATATTGAAGGTAAAACTATAGCTGTCTCCGGTTTTGGAAATGTTGCATGGGGTGCTGTCCAAAAAATTAATCAGTTGGGCGGTAGAGTTGTTACCCTTTCCGGTCCGGACGGATTTGTTTATGACAAATTCGGAGTCAAAGGTGAAAAAGTCGATTATATGCTTGAAATGAGAGCCAGTGCCAATGATAGGGTTCAAGATTATGCTAATAAATTTAAAGCTGAATTTTATCCAAATAAAAGACCTTGGGGAATTAAAGTCGATGTTGCAATGCCATGCGCTACACAAAATGAAATTTTTGTTGATGATGCAAAAGAACTTATTAAAAATGGATGTTCTTGTGTTTGCGAAGTCGCTAACATGCCGACTACTCTTGATGCATATAAAATATTTAAAGATGCCGGTATTTTATTTGCGCCGGGAAAAGCTGCAAATGCCGGCGGTGTTGCAGTTTCCGGGTTGGAAATGTCTCAGAATAGCATGCGGCTTCCATGGCCAAAAGATGAAGTTGATCATCGTTTAAATCAAATAATGAAAGAAATACACAATACTTGTCTTTCTACTGCTGAAAGATTTGGTACACCCGGAAATTATGTTAATGGTGCAAATATAGCCGGCTTCTTAAAAGTTGCCGATGCTATGCTTGACCAGGGATTGGTATAATTTATTTAAACACGATTAAATAAAGATTGTGCAAGTATTAAATAAAATTTTCATCGAGTACTCTATTGCTAATTATGTAAGAATCGGCATTTGAGTACTCTTTTAATTTAATCAAAGGTTTCAATTGCCGGATACAGAAAACAGCTCAGTGCTTGACAAATTCAATATCATTGATATTGAGGATATTTTCAGTACGCGCATTAAAGAGTTTCAAAAATTAATGCGATATAAAATAAGGGAAATACTTCTAGTCTCCAGTTTATATGATTATTATTTATTCGAAGAAGACGGCAGGTTATATGAGCTTATCAGACAGGATTATCAATTATTAAATTTAAGCCAGGCACCAGAAATTACTCACGTAACGACAGGATCCGAAGCTTTAGAATTGGCGCTTGATGATAATCAATTTGATTTAATTATTACAACCATGCATATTGAGGATATGCATGTAATTAAGTTTGCTCAGATGATTAGAAAAGCAGGGATAAAAACACCGATTATTCTTTTAGCTTATGATAATCGTGAGAGGAAAGATTTAGTATCCAATTTTGACACTTCAATATTTGATAGAATATTTATATGGCAGGGTGATTATAAATTACTTATAGGAATTATTAAATATGCCGAAGATAGAATTAACGTATTTAATGATACAAGTGCAGTCGGAGTTCAAGTAATCATATTAGTTGAAGATAATGTAAAATTTTATTCGGCATACTTACCACTAATTTATACCGAAATTTTTGATCAGTCGCAAAGGCTTCTTTCCGAAGGCGTAAATCTTACTCATAAATTTTTACGCATGCGCGCGCGCCCAAAAATTCTTTTATGCACTACTTATGAGGAAGCATGGGAATATTATTCGACTTACGAAGATTTTATTCTTGGTATTATCACAGATAGCAATTTCAGGCATTTCGGAGTAAGAGATCCTGAAGCAGGAATTAAATTTGCAAAGACAGTGAAGGCACAGCATAAGGACATTCCGATTCTACTTCAATCAAGTAATGCAGATTTTGAAACCAAAGCCAAAGAAGTGGGTGCCTCATTTCTGCTTAAAGGTTCTCCGAAACTTTTACATGAACTGCGCAGTTTTCTAATGAACAATTTAGGTTTCGGTGATTTTATTTTTCAAACTGCCGACGGTAAGGAAGTCGGTCGTGCTCATAATCTAAAATCATTGGAAGAACAATTAAAGACAATCCCATCAGAAAGTATTTTTTACCACGCAGAAAGGAATGATTATTCAAAATGGCTTAAAGCCCGAACTGAATTTTGGCTTGCCCATAAATTAAGACCTAGGAATGTTTCGGATTTTAAGGATGCTTCTGATTTACGTAATGAATTAATTTCTTCAATTCATCAATATCAGGAGATAAGATCGAAAGGTATAATAACTGATTTTAATAAAGAATCTTTCGACGACAAAAATAGTTTTGCCCGCATCGGAGGAGGATCTCTAGGAGGAAAAGCCCGCGGGCTGGGATTTATAAATACTCTAATAAATAATGACAAATTAAGAAATAAGTTTAAAGGAATAGAAATATCCGTACCGTCGGCTATTGTTATTGCTACGGATGTATTTGACCAATTTCTTGAAGATAACCGGCTGGATATTTTTGCACTTGGAGGTCTAGACGACAATGAAATCACGAGACGATTCCTTACGGCTAAAATTTTTCCGATGGATATCGTAAAAAAACTGATCGATTTTTTAAGTGTTGTTCATGAACCATTGGCAGTTAGATCGTCAAGTTTGCTTGAAGATTCCCAATTTCAGCCTTTTGCCGGAGTATATCAGACTTACATGATCCCCAATAATGATTCAGATCCTAAAATCCGGCTTGAACAATTACTTCAGAGTATAAAGGGAGTATTTGCATCTACCTTTTATAAGAAAGCTCAGGATTATATGAAAGCTACAACATATCGTCTTGAGGAAGAAAAGATGGCCGTAATTATTCAGCGGCTAGTTGGGGCGCAAAGGGACGGTAGATTCTATCCGGATTTTTCGGGAGTAGCAAAATCATACAATTTCTATCCTGTACCTCCTCAAAAGTCCATTGACGGAATTGCTATGGTTGCTTTAGGGCTTGGGAAACAAGTTGTTGACGGTGGTAATGCTGTGCGGTTTTGTCCCAAATATCCTAAACATATGATGCAGTTTTTTTCGGCAAAAGAAACTGTCCGCAATGCTCAACAAGGTTTTTTTGCACTTGATATTTTTGAAAAGTCAGCTGAAATAATTACAGGTAATCCAGACGCCTTTGTAAAAAGATATGATTTAAAAAAAGCTGAAGAAGATAATACTTTAATTCTTGTCGGTTCGACTTATTCGGTTGAAAATGATGCTGTTTATGACGGAGTTTCAAGAGCAGGTAAGCGAGTTGTAACTTTTGCACCTATATTAAAGCAAAAGGTCTTTCCTTTAGCTGAAATATTAGATATTCTGCTTGATATTGGAGCTTGGGGTATGGGTGTTCCTGTTGAGATTGAATTTGCAGTTAACTTAAATGTAGCTGATGGCATACCGAAGGAATTTGCAATGCTGCAAATGCGCCCGCTGGTAATTAGTCACGAACTTGAAGAACTTGATGTTGATTCTGCTAACAATGAAGATTTGATTTGTCAGAGTCAGCAAGTATTAGGCAATGGTGCAATAAAAGATATATATGATATAGTATTTGTTGATATTAATAAATTCGATCGATCTAAAAGTAGAGAAACTGCTGCAGAAGTAAGCTATTTTAATTCTAAACTCCTCAATCAAAAACGACCTTTTATTTTGATCGGAGTCGGCAGATGGGGAAGCCTGGACCAATGGCTTGG
>JAJYOQ010000222.1 GCA_021796135.1 Bacteroidota bacterium | reverse complement strand
ATATCTTATTTGAGAAAAGGTTTTTTTGTCTCTAAAAAATTGCCGGCTCTTATCATACAAAGGTATACTCCGCTTGGAACATTTTGCGCTGACCAAGTTATTTTATAAATGCCCGCATGTTTAAAGCCATCTGCAAGCTTTACCACTTGCTTGCCGAGAATATCATAGATGACAATCGACGAATTGGAAGATTTGTCAAGAGTGTATTCAATATTTGTGCTCGGATTAAAAGGATTGGGATAAATTTCTAAATCATAATTAGAAGATGTGCTTTTTTCTTTTTTAACCGAAGTGACATTTATACCCAGGAAAGCATCTAATGCCGCTGTAGGTTCTTTTGTTAGAGGATCCCATGCTCCGAGTTGATATCCTTGCCAATTATAACTCTCGGGCTCCCAATAAAAAACCCCTAATCCGCCCACGGATTTAGTTTTTGCAATTAGATCTAATAGATATTGATTGGCTGGTACGGGCTGGTTGTATAGATAACCGGCTTCACAAACCATTACTTTTGTATTATACCTGGAAATCATATCCTTCATAGTTATAAGTGCAAGGCTATCGTCTACTTGCCATGATAAATTAGCCCAATAAGGATAAACAGACATTCCGATTACATCCCATTTGGCACCATAGCTTTTAAGCCCGTCAAAAATCTGTCTGAACATAGAATCTTTATGTCCGTCTTCCAAATGTATAATTACTTGTATTGTGCTGTCGACGGCTTTAACGGCATTATAACCGCTAGTAATCAGTTGAGCAAAATTGCTCATATTTGAAGGAGCTTTTCCATCAGGCCATAACATTCCGTTGCCGACTTCATTTCCAATCTGAACCCATTTTGGTATAACACCTATTGATTTGAGAGTATCCAGAACGCTATAGACATGATTATATACATCTGTCTGCAATTGTGAAAACGAATCATTAGTCCAAGCCGCTGGTTTTGTTTGGTGCCCGGGATCTGCCCAAGTATCACTTAAATGAAAATCAATTAGTATATTAAATCCCATGCTATCAGCAATATGAGCCATACGAGCTACGTCTTTTTTATTACAATACCCTCCGCTTGGATTAACCCATACTCTAAAACGTAATGAATTAATTCCTTTCTCTTTTAATATTTCCAAACAGTTCTTTTGAACTCCCAAGTTATCCTTAAATATATAACCGGAATTTTCCATTTGAGACAACCACCCAACATCAGCACCGTTGGCGAACTGAGCTTTAACTTCTTGTGATTGCAAGACTAAAAAAATGGATATTAAATACATTGTTAAATGTAAACTATGAATTAGCAGCTTAAATTTTTTCATTTATATAATTAGATATTAAATCTTTGTCCTATGCAATTGTCCAATAAATTCTGCAGCATATTCTCGTTTAAGTGTAGATATTACAACAAAATTATAAAAGGGAAGATTATGTTTTTGTTATAATATTATTTCTTTTCTTATTTATGAGTAAAATTTCTAAATTCTTTTCTTCTCGGTAGTAACGGAGTTCGTATTTATTTTGATTTTAGTATTTTCCGATAGATATTTCTCTTAATATTTTTGCGCTAAATTCCGGAGTAATATCTCTTTGAGGTTCAGCCATCATTTCATATCCCACCATAAATTTTTTTATACTTGACGATCTTAGCAGAGGCGGATAAAAATGCATGTGGAAATGCCACTCTTTATATTCTTTTCCATCGACAGGTGCCTGATGCAAACCGGAAGAATAAGGGAAAGAAGTTTGAAAAAGATTATCATATTTTTTCGTTGTAATACTTAGAGCATTAGCAAAATCTTTCTTTTCCCTTTTTTTGAATTGAAGAATATTTGAAATTTTTCTCTTTGATATTATCAAAGTCTCATAAGGCCATACAGCCCAGAAAGGAACAACAACAGTAAAAGATGAATTTTCAAAAACAATTCTTTCTTTTAACTTTCGTTCTAAATTTAAATAATCGGTTAAAATACTGCGGTTATGTTTTTTATAATACTGCTTAAACTGCTTTAGTTCCTTGGAAGGTTCTAAAGGGATGCTATTCTGAGCCCATATTTGGCAATGCGGGTGAGGATTGCTATTGCCCATTAACGCACCTTTATTCTCGAAAATCTGAATATGATTTATAGCAGGATTAGAGGAAAGTGATTTAAATTCATTTTGCCAAATCGAAATAACGTTTTCAATTTCATTTTCTTTCATTTCGGCAAGAGTGAGGTCATGTCTAGGTGAAAAATTCACAACCCTGCAAATTCCTTTTTCACTTTTTGCTATCAGCAGATCATTCCTGTTTTCCATTTTATCGGGAATATCTTCAAGTAAAGATGAGAAATCATTTGTGAATGCAAAAGTACCTTTGTATTGTGGGTTGACTTCCCCATTAGCACGTTGGTTTCCCGGGCATAAGTAGCAATGGGGATCATATTTAGGTCGTTTTTCTTTTGCTGTAGAAAAAACTTCGCCTTGCCATGGGCGATCTGTTCTATTCGGTGAAACTAATACCCATTCACCGTTTAGAATATTTTTCCTTCTATGAGGATATTTATTTAATTCAGGTTGTTGCATTTTCATTTATTGAAATAATATTTGTCCCGCTGCTAATTTTAGTTACATATGTATTAACATTGAGATCAAATTTGTGTTTATATTTTTCGGTAACATGTGTTGTCACCTCTTCTATTGAATCATTCTCTATTAAGTTAATAGTACACCCGCCAAAACCTCCGCCCATCATCCTTGAACCATAAACCTTTGATTCATCTTTGGTTAGATCTACTAAATAGTCAAGTTCCTTACAGCTTACTTCATATTCATTGCTCAGACCTTCATGGGTATTATACATCAAAGAACCGAACTTTTGCAGGTCATGAATTTTTAATGCATCGCATGCTTTTAAAACTCTTGAATTTTCTTCAACTACATATTTGCAGCGCTTGAAAACAGTAGAATCCATTTTGTTTTTATATCCTATAAGAAGATCAATATCAACATCACGCAAGCTTGTAATTTGCGGATTTTCACGTTTTATTATTTCCACACCGGCAATACATTCTTTTCTCCTTTGATTATACTCAGTTGACGCAAGTGAATGGGAAACATTTGAGTTGAACAAAACAATTGAAATATTTTTATAATCAAACGGTAAATATTCATTTTCAAGCGAGCGGCAATCTATACGCAGCACTTTTCTGTTTTCACCGAAGACATTAACGTATTGGTCCATTATACCGCAATTAACTCCGACAAATTCATTTTCCGCCTTTTGCGCAATCTTAACTAGAGATAATTTGTCAATCCCAAGGTTAAACAAATAATTCAGTGCAAAAACAAGCCCGGCTTCAACTGCTGCCGATGAAGAAAGTCCGGCACCAATTGGAATGTCTCCGCCGAAAACACAATTAAATCCGGGAATTTTATAATCTCTCTTTTTTAGCTGGTCAACTACGCCCATTAAATAATTCGGCCAACCTTTTTCGGAGTAAATCAATTTATCTATTGAAAAATCAAAGCTTTCATTCATGTCCGAAGCAAAAAGTTTACATATATTATCGGCTCTTGAAGAAATTGCAAAGTAGATTGCTTTATCAATAGATGCAGGAAGCACAAACCCATTATTATAATCAGTATGTTCTCCGATTAAATTTACTCTGCCCGGAGACCTGACAATTAATGGGTCAACATGAAAAATTTCTATAAATTTTTTTTCAATAACTTTTGATTTATTTCTTAAAAACGGATTTGCAATCACCGGGAAACTCCTTTTTCTTTAGCTGACAAACTACTCAAAATTCCTCCTATTATGAGTGTAGCTGAAACTCCAATTACAGTAAACCATGTCCATGCGGCAAGTTTAAGCGAAATAACTGTTATCATTATAAAAATTCCTGCCATAAATCCGGCTAGAGCATCTTCTTGCTTTGCATTTTTAACAAATCTACCTAAAAGGAATGTACCCAGCAAACCTCCATAAGTGAATGATGCAATGCTTAATGCTACTTCAACTGCAGAATGAGTTATTGATGTGAAGGATAGTGCTGTTAGAACAAGAATTCCAGCCCACATAAAAGTAAATAACCGTGAGATATGTAATTGTTTTTTATCATCCTCTAATTTTCCGAAGAAAGGTATATAAAGATCTAACATAGTTGAGGATGCTAGAGAACTTATCGAACCGGAAAGAGTACCGAGTGCAGCTGAAAAAAGACCTGCTATTATAATTCCTTTAAGTCCGACAGGCAATTCCTTTATAATAAATATGGGAAAAATTTCATCCGGTTTTACTTTAAGAGGTCCGTAAAGAGCAAAGAGCATTACTCCCACAATCATAAAAATTGTCATTTGAATAATTACAATTATACCGCTCCCTATTATTGCTTTTTGGCTATCTCTAAGAGTCTTTGTTGTTAGAAGTCGTTGCACTATCAACTGGTCTGTTCCGTGGGATGCCATTGATAGAAATGCACCCCCGATAAGTCCCCCGATTAAAGTATATGGTTGATTGAATAAACCCGATATTCCATTATCAAACCCTAAATTAAAAATATTCAGTTTATTTCCGGCATTTGCTGCTGATAAAAAGCTTGATAGTCCATTTGGTAAAAGATGAATTATAAATATTGCAGATAGAACTGCACCGCCAAGATAAACGGACATCTGAATTACATCTGTCCAAATTACTCCCTTAACTCCTCCAATATATGTATAAACAAGAGCAACTAATGCAATAATTATTATAGCAGTAGGATAGTTTATGTTGAGAAGGAGCTTTAAAGGAATTGCAGTTGCAAAAAGTCTTACTCCATCGGCTGCCACCCGGGTAAATAAAAATACTATAGACGCAAATGATCTTGTCTTTCCGCCGAATCGTATTTCTAAAAAGGTATACGCAGTTTTTAGATCTCCTTTGAAGTATGCCGGTAGGAAAATATATGCAACGGCTATTCTTCCAATTAAATAACCAAATGTCACTTGAAGAAAATTTAAGTTTGCAATGTATGCTAATCCCGGAATTGAAATAAAGGTTATAGTGCTTGTCTCCGTTGCGACAATGGAGAAACAGACTGCCCACCATGGAACGGATTTTGACCCAAGAAAATAATCTTTAACCGATTTCTGTTTCCCGCCGGATATTATTCCTATTGCAGCAATAAGGGTCAGATAGGTCAAAATTATTATGCCGTCTATCATATTTCCATTCAATAAATAAAGTCCTTGTTTTCTATCTAAATTAAAGATTGCTATAGTTTTTCAGCCAATTATAGAACTCAATGTCTTTCATATAAGTACCATAATGAGTAAGATGTCAAAAATCCAAGATAAGCTCCCGCAATAACATCGCTAATAAAATGATAATTTGTAATTATGAGTGCAATTCCGAGTAGACTTAACATAATTAAAACTATTTTTTGATACTTAGGAAAATAAAAGATAATTGCAGCCCCGAAAGCAGCAAAGACAGCCATATGTCCGGATGGAAAAGAGCCGCCGTTATTGCTATTAAACCAATCAAAAATAATAGGCTTATTTAAAATCAATTTAGGCGGTGTTCTACCAAATGCAAATTGAAAAAATGTTTTAAGTAAGTATACAACAGGTAAAGTAGTTGCTGCGAGTTTCAAAAATTTTGTTTTAACATCATTTATTTTCTTTCTTGATCTATAAAAATAAATAACCCACATTAATATCGTTCCGACACCCACAAGATAAATCAATAAATCGGGGATGTTTTCTGCTATTTTATGAAATTTATGAATAGACATAAGAAAACGAACGACTCTTTCGGCTAGCTCAGTATCAACAAACTTAATACTTCCCAAAATCATTAAGATGACTAAAATGGAAATTTTAATTATTAATTTAACTGGTATTTTTTTCATATTTTATTGTTATAAGTTTTATTTTAACCGCATTTTATCATTTATAATCAAATTAAAAACTAATATTGAAGAAATTATTTTTATTTGATATTATTTTACTTAAAGTATAAATATTAAACTATAAAATGATTTATCCGATTATAAGATTGTGCATATTTCATTCTTGTAGTTTTTCATTTTATTTAGACAAGGAAGTTTTAATATTTTCCTAATTATTAAAAAGTTATTCAAGAAAATTAATAATTTTAAATAATTAGTTTATTATTAAAATCTAATTTATGAAAATAATAATGCAATTCAGTTCATTATTTTTGATTTAATTAAAATTTATAGGGAGACAAGTTATGTATAAAAATCAGGTCAATTTTCTTAAGAACCGAATGCATTTGATGATTGAAGGAAGGGTTGATGTTGCAGAAATGAAAGCATGGTCTAATGACTTACTAACCCAACTTAAAAAATTAAAACCGGGGTTTAGTGTTATATCCGAAATATTAAATTGTCAGCCAACCACAGAAGAAGGGCGTCAAATATTAGTTGAGACACAAGGGAAAGCAAAAGAATTGGGGATGAATCACGTCGTACGTATTGTAAAATCAAATAATGCTGTCACAGCTAATCAATGGCAAAGAAGTTCAAGGTCGGTGGGTTATACTGCTATGGAAGCTGAAAGTGTTGAAAAGGCAGAAAAACTATTAGATGAAATTGAAAATGCCCCCAAGTAATTATTCATTCATACCTAATAAGTGATTTTAATTAAAATAAGTAAATGTCTTTTAAAGAAATTTAGAAAATTTTCTTTTTTCTGTTAAAAAGTACATAAATTAATCCGATGGCTGCCATTAATGCACCCCACCAAATATCTGGATGCGTTCCGCTTAAGACTTTTTGAGTTGATTCAGGATTATATAATGTATATAAACCAGTTATAAAAATTATTGATCCAACTCAAAA
>JAJYOQ010000009.1 GCA_021796135.1 Bacteroidota bacterium | reverse complement strand
GAAGGAGGATTTGAGTCTCAATGGAAAAAGAAAAACGGAGATCCTGTTTATGTAAGAGAAAATGCCAGAGCTTTTAAGGATTCAACAGGAAAAGTTATTTATTATGAGGGAATTGTTGAGGACATTACTGATGTAAAAAATGCAGAACATTTATTAAAAAGTGAGCTTAACTTCGTTAATACTCTTATTAATACTATACCAAATCCGATATTTTATAAAAATAGAATGGGAACTTATACGGGATGTAATAAAGCTCTTGAAATTCTACTTGAAGTTAATAGTGAAAATTTTATCGGCAAGACAGTGTACGATATTTATCCTGATGAACTGGCTGAGCAATATGATAAAATGGATGAAATGCTATACTCCAATCCACCTTACCAAACTTATGAAAGCGAACTTAGGACTAAGTGGGGAAAAACAATCCAGGTGATCTTTAATAAGGCAATCATATATAATCATGATGGGAGCGTAGAAGGACTTATAGCAATACTATCAGATATAACCGAACGCAAAAAAGCTGACCTTTCACTCAAAGAAAGCGAAGAAAAATACAGGCTCCTTTTTGAGCAGCTGCCAGTCGGTGTATTTAATTATGATCGCTCATTAAAAATTATTAATTGCAATGAGGAGTTTGTTAATATTCTTCATTCAAAAATGGATATTGTGATTGGACTTGACATGAACCAATTGCAGGATAAAAGAATTTTCCCTGCGATTCAAAATTCTATCAATAGTAGAAAAGATTATTATGAAGGTTTATATAAGTCAACTTTTAGTGACTTAGAGATATATATATCATTAATAACTGTCCCTGTTTTTAATACTGAAGGAAAGATAAAAGGCGGTATGGGGATATTGCAGGATATTACTAAAAGAAAGCAGACAGAAGAGTCTATTAGAATAAATGAAGAAAGAATGAGAGTCATTGTTGAAGGCACACCTTATCTCTTCTTTTACATTCAAGATTGTAATGCAAACCTTACTTACATCTCTCCTACTGTCAAGGAAATTACTGGCTACAGTGTAGAGGAATGGTTTGCCAACCGCAGCTGGTTTACTACAGATTCTCATCTAAACAAAAGAGCTTCAAATGAAACTAAACTGCACTTGAAAGGTGAATTCACAAAACAAGAGATTTTATTAGAAATAGTACATGCAAAAGGGCACAAAATCATTTTATCAGTTTATGAAAATCCAATTATAAATAATGGTGAGGTTATCGGTCTTCAAGGTGTCGCACTTGATATTACTTCTCGGAAACAAATGGAACTTGAATTAGAAAAAAGCAAGAAAAGATATGAAGATTTAATTAATACAACTCCATATGCAATATATGTCCATCAAAATGGTATTGTCGTCTTTTGTAATCCCGCATTTTTAAAGTTATTCGGATATAAAAAACGTGAAGAAATTATCGGAAGACCAATTTATAATTTTATTCACACAAATTTTGTGGATGTTATAAAAAAGAGAGTTAAAGATACTTATGCGGAAAAATTAGAAATTGAAAACCCGATTGAAGTCTCTTATCTTAAATCAGACGGTACTTCTTTTATCGGCGAAGGTCATTCTTCATTATTAACTTTTGATGAAGCTCCTTCTATACTGGTTATAATTAATGATATTACTGAAAAGAAAAATGCCGAAAGGGAATTGCAAAAACTCTCACAAGCTGTCGAACAAAGCCCTGCATCAATAATTATAACAAATCCACTTGGAAATATTGAATATGTTAATCCTAAATTGCTAGATTCTTCCGGTTACAGTATTGAGGAATTAAAAGGTAAAAATCCAAAAATATTTAATTCAGGTGATAAGAATAAAGATGAATATAAGTATTTGTGGGATACAATATTAAGCGGCAGCCAATGGAAAGGTGAGTTTAGAAATAAAAGAAAGGACGGTAGTTATTATTGGGAATCTGCTACAATATCTCCTATAAAAAATGACGAAGGGAAAATAATTAATTTTATTGCAGTTAAAGAAGACATCACCGAGAAAAAATTAATATTGGATGCTTTAAAAGAAAGCGAAGAATACTTTAGATTATTTTATGAAAACTCACCTGTGGGTTATATTTCTATAGACCACGAAGGGAAAATTAATGAGGTAAATAAAGCATTATTAGACCAAGTTGGACGTTCCAAACCTGAAGTTATTTATCACTCTGTTACTGAATTTTTATCAGAGTCATCAGCAATGAGATTCCAGGAAAATTTTCCTAAATTCGTACAATATGGCAAAATAAGTAACATTGAATATGAGATAATTCACAAAAATGGCCGTGTTATTATTTTCTCAATTGACGGAAGGATTATCAAAAATTCAAAAGGAGAATTTAATCAAGCCTATATAGTTATGTTTAATATAACTGAACGAAAAATTGCTGAAGAAGAAATAATAAAAGCTAAAGAAAAAGCTGAAGAAATGAGCAAATTAAAATCTAATTTTCTCGCAAATATGAGTCATGAATTAAGAACGCCTCTAGTGGGCATGCTTGGATTTTCCGATTTATTACAAAACGTCCTTGAAGGTGAGTATAAGGAATATGCTAGTGTAATAAATAAAAGCGGAAACCGCTTGCTGAAAACATTAAATGATATTCTTAATTTTTCTAAAATTGAAGCAGAGAAAATAGAAATTGTTGAAAATGTAGTATTAATTGATGAAATAATTAAAGATGAGGTAAACCTCTTTACTCCTACAGCTCAGAAAAAAGATTTATATATTACTTATAAACTGCCAAAAACTAATATCAAAGCATTAACTGATCAGACATTATTAGCTGAAATTTTAGACAATTTAATCAACAATGCAATAAAATTTACTGTAAAAGGCGGCATAAATATTTTTCTACAATTAAAGGATAAAGAATTTATAATTAAAGTTGAAGATTCAGGTATAGGAATTCCGGAAAATAAAATTGAGAATATTTTTGAGGAATTTCGACAAGCAAGCGAAGGAATTAGCAGAAATTTTGAAGGCACCGGTCTAGGACTTACAATTGTTAAAAAATACGTCGAATGCTTAAAAGGAAATATTTCTGTTGAAAGCGAAGAAGGTGTTGGAACCTCATTTATTGTCACTCTTCCTTGGAATCTGCCTCAGAATAATGAACAACCATCTTCTAAAATGGTTTTAAATTTGCATTCCGAAACTGATATAAATGTCGATAAAAAAAATTCGTATAAAGTCTTGATGGTCGATGATGATGATATTAGCATAAAATTAGTAAATAGAATAATAGGACAGCAATATATGCTGACTTCTGTTAATTCAGCTTCTGAAGCTGTCGAATTAGCAAAAAATAATTATTTCGACATAATTTTAATGGATATAAATCTTAGATCTGGAATGTCAGGTATCGAAGCTACAAAAGAAATTAGAAAACTATCAGCTTATGAAAATACTCCAATTGTGGCTGTAACAGCGTATGCTATGGGTTTTGAAAAAATTGAATTTTTTAATCAAGGCTGCTCACATTATTTATCAAAACCATTTACTAAAAAGCAATTACTTGATCTTTTATCCGATATTGTTGAGAAGTTAATGTAGGAATTTTAATTCTCAAATTCCCTTCGATTAATATAATTAAATAATTATAGGATAGTTAAGGTAACTACTATTAAACCAATTTGAAATGAAAAGCCAATATTATGAATGAGGCAAAAAGACAATAATAACCAAACCATTGCCAATGCCCGCCTTCAAGTAATCGTGACAGTAATTTTAGTGCTATAAGCCCTGACAGAAAGCTAAGTATCATACCAATAATACTTGGGGCAAAAAGATGCCAAATTGAAACTTGTCCATACACTGAGCGATTAGTGACCAAGCGAAAGGCTTCTTTTGCAATAACAACAGGGGTTAAAATAATTGCTAGAGCAAAACTAAATTCCTCAAGTTTTTGTTTAGGCAACCCAAAAAACAACCCGGTAGAGATTGTAGACCCTGAACGGGAAAAACCTCTAAAAGGTAAGCAGATACCTTGAACGATACCGATCCAGATAGAATTCTTTGCAGTGATGTTTTCATTTCTAGTCACTTTAGATTCACGCAAGCCGGCGTATATAATCATTAAACCTACTACAGCTAACGATACGGCAATCAAAGGAATATTAGAAAATAAATCCTCAATTTGCATGTTTGGAGTGCTCTTCATAATAATTTTTTCAATAAGCTCTTTTAACCCAAATCCAATAATACCGGTAAATATGGTTGCAATTACGATCTGTTTTGTAAAGTCACGTAACTTTTCTTTTGAAGCAAAGTAGTCTCTTTTCCATCCTTTCCAGAAATAAACTAAAACAGCGAACATAGTCCCAGTATGTAACATAACAAGCAGCATAGTCATTTCTGGAGAAGAGGGTTGTAAACCCATAATTTTCTCAACGATAATTACGTGGGCAGAGCTTGAAACCGGTAATAATTCACATGCTCCTTGTACAATTGCCAGTATTAGAACTTCTAAATAATTAAGCATAATAATATAAACCTTATTTAATTTAGTTAAATTTAATAAATACAGAATAAACAAACCATCATCAATTCTTGCAGTTTCAAGTTTCTTTTAAATTATCTAATCCTAAAATTTCAACAATTAAAACCATCATTTTTTTCTTTAAAATAATAATTGCAGACGCTAATATTAATTATATGGTAATTAGAACTCTACGCTTATGCCTATTGAAGGTAAAATGCCGATAGATTTTGATTCGTCGAGGGAGTTGGTTCTATAATCCCAGCTAATACTAGCAACATTTCTATGGTTGTAAATATTTTGAATATCCAAATAAGTAATTAACGCCCAATTATTAAGATTCCAGCGTTTGTCTACTCTAATATCCAAAGAATTAAGAGAGGGGAGTCTTTCAGTATTATAATTAGCAGCATTTTGTAACCCGCTGCTATTATAAGGTGTGTAAGGATTGCCAGTGGCAAATCTAAACTTAAAAGAAGCTTCCCATTCATTATTGAAAATATAACCGCCGCTTAAATTAAGTATCCATGTCTGATCATAGCTACCTAAACTTTGAATTCCGTTTAAAGGTGTAAAAACTGTTCTACTGTATGTCAAACTAATAATTCCATAATAAGGAATCTTTGAATCTTTTTTCTGAACTGATAGTTCTACTCCTCTAGCATTTCCAAAACCTTTACTTATTAAAGGGTCCAATCCAAAAGAAGCAAAATTATCCTGACTGCCTCCGAATCCCGCACCAGTATTAGCGAGCACTAAATAAGTCTTGGTTATACTTGCAGGGTAATAGTTATAATTTTTATAAAAAGCTTCAATTTTTAACCGAGTATCTTCGCGGAGTATACACTGATATCCAAGGATATACTGATCGACAAGAATTGCCGTTAGATTTTTATTTATTGGATTTGCAACGAGCCAAATATAAGAAGGTCTTTGCCTAAACATTCCTAAGCTGAAATTTACATTTGAAATATCATTAAGATTATACTTAGCAGAAAAACGGGGGCTAACATAAAGCTTATCATTTATTTCTCCGTAATAATCGCCTCTTATCCCAAGACTAAGGTTAAGCCTATCCAATGATTTTGAAGAAAACTCAGTATATAATCCGAATGAAGAATAAGTTTTACTTGTATTAATTGAAGCCGGCAATAAAGTATCTCCAAAAGAAGATATGAAATATGGCAATTTAATATTGGCTGAAAAATCATTTAAGTCTGCAGTTCCTCCCAAATCAATTTCGGATGATTTTGAAACCTTAAGAACGGCATCAGCTTTTAATTCATTGTATCCCTCACCGGAATTATTAATAAAAATTGGGTTGAGAAGAGTATCGTTCTGAAAAGAATTATAGTTAGTATAATTTCTGCTTAGTCTTAAATTGTAAAATCCATTATCGAAAAGATGCTGAAATGAAACGCCAACAAAATAATTATGCTGATTGCTGCCTAATATTTTAGAATTTTGATAAAGATTATCGGAAGTGGAGTTGTTGAAATTTATATAATCCAAAGCACCAAGAAAAATAACAGATATTTGATTTTTAGAATCCATATTAAAAGTTACTTTAGAAAGTGCATCATAGTATTCGGGAACAAAATTAAATCCGGCAGCATTAAAGATAAAATCTAAATAGCTTCTGCGTAATGAGAAGATGAAACTGCTTTTGTCTGTAACCGGACCTTCGAGATCGAGCCCGAATTCTGAAGCTGAAATAGTAGCTTTACCGCCTATTCTATCAGTTCTGCCGTTTCGCAAATCAATTGAAAGAACAGAAGAAAGCTTATTGCCATAATTAACCGGAAAGCCGCCTGAGGAAAAACTAGTTTCACGTACAAAGTCCAGGTTGATAAAACTAATTGGTCCTCCAGTTGCTCCCTGTGTTCCGAAATGATTTATGTTAGGGATGACAAAGCCATCAACAAGATACAAGTTTTCAGAAGGGGCGCCACCGCGAACAACCAAATCATTTCTACCGGCGCTGGATTGAGCCACGCCAGGCAAAATTGACAATGCTCTCACAACATCTTCAAATCCGCCGGGCGACCTTCTAATTTCTTCATAATTAAGATTAGTTAGACTATTAAACTCATCAACATTTTTTTGAAAATAATCTGAATTGACGGTTACACCCAGCAAAGAAATTGGCTGCTCGGAAATTTGGAATAATAAATTAGTAGTTTTTACATAATTTACTTCTACGTCAGTTATTGTTTCGCTTTTATAGCCAACAGCAGATGCGCGCACTTGATAAGAGCCGTTTTCAAGACCGCTTATTTCAAATACACCATTTGTGTCTGTTGCTGCTCCGAAAGGTTTCCCGATGATAATAATATTGACACCCGGAATAGGTTTTAAAGTCGTTTTATCAATAACTTTCCCGCCTATTTTACCTTTATTTTGAGGTAATGCTGAAAATATGATTAAAAGACTAATAGATACTATTTTAAGTATTTTCATGAAATTAAAATTAAAAATGGATTAATATTGATTAAAATGCTCCTCAACCCTTTTAGTTGAAATTAAAAATACTAAAAATTTAAATTAAATTATCTGCAAAAAATATATAATTAGAAATGAAAATTATTAAATATTTAGGATACTTGATAAAATAATTCTAAGAATAATTTATTCGAAATATTAACCCCAAAATTTCAATTTTGATATTAAACTAAGCTGAAATGCAAAAATACATTGTTTTCGAAATAAGATTTAAATTTGATGATGAGTCCGGGTGAGATTACTTTAGAAGAATCATTTTCTTTGTCTCTATCATACGCGCAGTTTTAAGCTGATAAAAATAAATTCCGCTTTTTAAATTATCCCCGTTAAACTTTATATCATAAGTCCTGTTTGCTTCTGCAAAACCATCAAATAAATTTGCAACATTTTTACCAAGTACATCATAAACTGTTAAAGAAGCGAAAGTGCTTTCAGGAAAGGAAAAATTAATACTCGTAGAAGGGTTGAATGGATTTGGATAATTTTGTTCTAACTGGAATTCCTTAGCTACATAGGAACTATTTTTAATATCTGTCTGATTTACTATACTGAAAGGGATAGTATTCTGAATGTTGACTGAAAAATCATATTTATTATAAATTTTGATAAAACAATTTTGAGATGATATATTAGGCAATTGAAAACGATAAAATCCATAAATGGCAGGAGCATCTGCAGCTAAAGTGCTCCAGCTTGTTCCTCCGTTTGTTGAAAGCCCTATTATCAAATCCGAAATTGAATAACTATCCCATCTGATTTCTTGCACGGAATCAGCATTCCAAACTTCACCTCCAGAAGGGGAAATTATCTGAAGCGCTCCTGTTAATCCCGGTTCAATGATATCTATTTTGTAAAAATTAAAACCACTGCCATCAAAAACAACTTTCATAATATGAAATCCCTTTGTGAGTTTTATATTATTTTTACTTACAGTTGTCCATACTTGCCAACCACCTGTTGAAGGTACTGAAATAGATCCAGTGACATTTATACCATCTATTTCAACATGAAAAGAGCCCGGCTGACTACTTCCGGATGCGACTCTGAAATTAAAATTATATAATGCGCTGTCTTTTACATTTACAGAATATTTCAGCCATTCATTTTGATTAATCCAGCCGACATCATATCCACCGCCGCTGTCAGAGCAGGATTCTATCCCTACGCCGTCATTTCTATATTGCCCTCCGCTGTTAGTAAGGGTTGTATTGTAATAGCCAACATTTGGTCCTCCCAAATCATAGTTTATCGCATAAATGGTACCGGGAATTTTTGCCGGGCTGCCCGAATAGGGGGACTCAACACTGCTTCCAACAGTTATTGTATCAATATTTGATGATGATTGAAATCCGGAATCAGTCGTTGCTACGGCTGAGACCGTGTAATTTCCCGAACTAATATTTCGCCAAGTCATTTGATAAGGGCTTACATCTGATTCTCCTATTTTCAAAGAACCTTGGAAAAACTCTACTTTAGAAATTTTTCCTACGTATTGTACATCAGCATTTAATAAAATGTCCGAGTTTGCGGCATATTTAGAATTATTTAAAGGCTGACTTAGATTTATTTTCGGTAAACTCGATGTATTTTGGTAGACTCTTACATAATCAACAACTAACTGCTGAGGGAATACTGTTGAGCTGGTTGGATTACCTGGCCAGGTTCCGCCTACTGCAAGGTTAAGTATTATAAAAAATGATTTTCTAAAAGCATTTAGTGCCGAGGGAGTTGTATTAAGAAGAGCGTACTGTATTCCATCTATATGCCATGCTATTTGTGTCGGAGTCCATGTTACATCATAAACGTGAAATGTGTCAGCGAGTATTCCGGAACTTAAAGAATAAGTATTAGTGTAATCTCCGCCCCAGTGTGCTGATCCGTGGACTGTATTATCTCTCCCGCTGCCTCCTCCTATCATTTCCATTATGTCAATTTCGCCACAGGTAGGCCATCCCACAGATGAAATATTGTCTCCTAACATCCAGAATGCCGGCCAAATTCCTTGTCCGTAAGGAAGTTTCATCCTTGCCTCAACTTTACCATACTGAAAGGATTTTAAACCTTCCGTTTTTATCCTCGCTGAAGTATATGATCCGTTAATTCCTTTTATAGCATTAATATAAAGGTAGCCATTCTGAACATATAAATTATTTAAACTATTTGTATATGTTTCCAATTCATTATTTCCCCATCCATTATTATTCCCTAGATCAAAAGTCCAGGCTGAATTATTTAACGAAGAGCTATTAAATTCATCGGACCAAACAAGCTGGTAGCTTTGGGCAAATAATGTCATCATCGGGAAAAAGAGAAACAGTAAAATTTTATTCATTGTTTTTCCTTATTATTTATATTTTTAATATTAATTATCAGCATAACTAAATAATGTGTCATATTTAATGCCACTATTAAAGAAGTTATGAGCATTATTTTATAGTGTTTAATGGAAATTAATAGGGAATAATTTTATCGAAATAATAATCTATTTTTATTAAATAAATAAACTAGAGGGACTTAATCATTAATCAGTTGATTATTATAATAAAGATAGAGTTTAAATGGTAAAGGGGATATCTGATAACTCAATTTTCGGATGCTTTTCAATAAAATAGTTTAATGACCATTCACTTGTAAGTAAGATGACCAATCTTTCGCTTGAGTCAAATGCAATGGCTGCACCGGCAGGTAATATAATGCTGTCTAAATATGCAGAGTCTGTGTTCGGCGAAATCCACCTCAAAACTTTCCAGCTGGTTTGTTCTAGTCTCGTTTCAGCTCCGTATTCATCTTGTAATCTATATTGAACAACCTCAAACTGAAGGGGTCCGACTGCTCCGAGTAACGGAACTTTTTGGTAAGAATTTTTCAAATAAAATGCTTGTATTACACCTTCTTGCAGCAGTTGATCAAGACCGTCTCTGAATTTCTTGTAATTTGACGGGTTTGGGTTTTGAATAAAGACAAAATATTCAGGTGCAAATTTTGGAATTTCTTTATATAATATTGCAGGATTTTCAGTTATAGTATCCCCAATTCCAAAATTAGAGTTTCCCACAAAACCGATAATATCACCGGCATAAGCTTCGTCTATTGTTTCTCTGTCTTGCCCGAAAAGTTTTTGTGAATTGGATAGTCTAATCTTCTTACCTGAAGTAGCATGAAATGCCTGCATATCTCTCAAAAATTTACCGGAACAAACACGGAGAAAGGCGATTCTATCTCTATGCTTTGGATCCATATTTGCCTGAATCTTAAAAATGAATCCGGAAAATTGGTCATCTTCCGGTTGAATCATGCCGATTGAACTCATCCTTGGTGCAGGGGGAATAGCATAATCCAAAAACCCATCCAGTAAAAGCTGTACTCCAAAATTATTCATAGCGCTTCCAAAAAATACTGGAGTCAATTTACCTTCAATAACAGACGATGCATTAAATTCTTCTCCTGCAGTGTCCAACATTTCAAGTTCTTCAATTAATCTAGCATAATTTTGCTCGCTTAATTTATCCTTTACAATTTGATCTGTTACATCATGTACTGACACAGGAGCAATGAATTGACCCCCTGTTGTTTTTTCAAATAAGTGTATCTCTTTTCCGATACGGTCGTAAACTCCCTTGAAATCCAGTCCGGTACCTAATGGATAATTCATCGGGAAAGCCCCGATTTTTAAGACGCTTTCAATTTCATCTATTAATGCTAGCGGATCAAGTGTAGGCCGGTCTAATTTATTAACGAATGTAAAAATTGGTATCGACCTTTTTCTGCAGACTTCAAAAAGTTTTTTAGTTTGTGCCTCAATGCCTTTCGCCGCGTCAATTACCATTACTACCGCATCAACTGCAGTTAGCACACGGTAGGTATCTTCAGAGAAGTCCTCATGTCCTGGGGTGTCTAGTAAATTAATTTTATATCCTTTGTAATCAAACTGAAGCACTGTAGAACTAATAGAAATGCCTCTTTTCTTTTCAAGCTCCATCCAGTCAGAAGTCGAAGACCTTTGATTTCTCCTCGCTGTAACTGAACCGGCAAGCTGTACTGCACCGCCATATAAAAGAAATTTTTCCGTTAATGTTGTTTTCCCCGCATCCGGGTGCGAAATTATTGCAAATGTTCTGCGCCGATTAATTTCTTTTAAGTTTATCATTGAAATGTTTTATCTTTATAGAAAATTGCTAATTATGAAACGATTTGATAAAGAATTCTTAATTTATGAAGTGATTGAAAGGAAGATTCAATTGGCTTAAATTATTCATCTTAACTTCAATTATTATAAAACTAAATTATTATTTCATTACAAATTTAATTATTTTAAGCTTACTTATCAATAATCAATATAAAATGCTCTGACAGACTTGGAATCAATCTATATAATGAAATATGGAATAATGGATGAATATTGAAGCAGCATATAATGAAGCAATAAAATTTGCTAAAAATCATTATGAGAATTTTCCGGTAATCTCATATTTAATCCCTAAAGATTTAAGAAAACATATAGCAATAATATATTGGTTTGCCAGAACTGCAGATGATATTGCCGATGAAGGTGAACTTAATGCAACAGATAGGTTACGAAAACTTGACGAATTTAAGTATCACTTGGATGAATTATTAAAAAAAAAATATTCAAACCATTTCGAATTTGCATTGTATTCTACCATTTATGAATTAAAACTCTCCACAATTAATTTTTATCGTTTGCTCAAAGCTTTTCGTCAGGATATTACTAAAACAAGATATAAAAACTTTGATGAGCTCTTAGAATATTGCGAAAATTCGGCTAATCCAGTAGGCAGATTGATACTTGAAATTTTTAATATTCGTATCGAAGAGGCGCATAGATGTTCTGATTCAATATGTACCGCTTTGCAGTTAACAAATTTTTGGCAGGATACTCGTATAGATTTTATAAAAGGTCGAATTTATTATCCCACAGAAGATATGGAAAAATTAAACATTTCCGAAAAAATGTTTGAGTTAAACGAAAATAATTTTAAATTAAGGCAATTAGTTAAGCAAAATGTTGAAAGAACTGCAGATTTATATATTAATGGCAAAAATTTGTTTAAATATTTAAGAGGCGGGTTAAAATATGAAATCAGCTGGACTATCAGCGGCGGCGAAATCATTTTAGAAAAGATTCGTAAGAATAATTATGATGTCCTAAATTATCGTCCTTCAATAATGAAGAAAGATTTTTGGAATATTTTAGTAAAAACATTTACAAATATTAAATGATTGAAACAGCAAAAGAAATAGCTAAAGAAAGCAGAAGTAGTTTTTATTATGCTTTTAATTTACTTCCGACTGAAAAGCGTGAGGCGATGAATACTGTTTATGCCTTTTGCCGCAAGACTGATGATATTGTTGATATTGATAGTGAATCAGATGATTTAAAATCCGAAAGACTATATAGATGGAGAACTGAATTGGAAAAATCTTTGAAAGGTCACTCTGATTACCAACTTTTGAATAAACTAGGCAAAACTATCAATCAATTTAATATTCCTTTAGACCCATTTTTTGACTTATTAAAAGGAATGGAAATGGATCTTCAGAAAAAAAGATACTTAACCTTTGATGATTTACAATTATACTGTTATAGGGTTGCCTCAACAGTCGGATTGATGTGCATAGAAATATTTGGATATAAACATAAATCTGCTAAAGACTTTGCAGTAAATTTAGGAATTGCTTTACAATTAACAAATATTTTGCGGGATGTTAAGAAAGATTCTCAATTAGGGCGTATATATTTACCTCAAGAAGATTTAGAAAAATATGGTTATCCAGAAAAAGAATTCTTAAACCAAACTTACAATGAGAATTTTAAATCCTTAATGCAATACCAAGTACAGCGGGCAGAAAAATATTTTAATATTGCTTCAGAATCTTTGAATTTAGATGATAAATATTCAATGTTTGCTGCAAGAGCTATGCAGCACATTTATCACAAAATTTTAGAGAAAATAGTAACTGCAAATTATAATGTCTATCAAAAAAATATTAAAGTATCAAATATTGAAAAAGTGGGCATTGCTGTAGGCGTTTGGGCAAAGTATAGCCTAGTTTATTAATGAAAAAATGCCTTATAATTGGAGGCGGATTAGCCGGGCTAAGTTCAGCAGTTTATCTTTCCAATGCCGGAATCCAAGTTGAAATTATTGAAGCATCCCCAAAATTAGGCGGTCGCGCTTATTCCTTTAAAGATTATACTACCGGAACTGTCATTGACAATGGGCAGCACATTATTATGGGCTGTTATGTTGAAACCTTAAAATTTATAAAACTAATAAAAGCTGAGGATAATTTAATCTTCCAAAAAAAATTATCCATAAATTTTATAAAACCTCACTTTCAAATATTTCAATTAAAATCATATGCGATATTCTATCCTCTTAATCTAATTTTAGGGTTACTAAGTTATAATGCTGTAAAGTTTTCAGAAAGAATAAAGATTTTATCCCTTCTTATAAAAATCCCCTTCTATTCAGTTAAAAAACTTCAAAACCTATCTGTAAATGATTGGCTGATAAAAGAAAATCAAAATGAGGATATTAGAAAAGCATTCTGGGAAATTATTGCTATAGGCGCTTTAAACTGCAATATAAAAGATGCTTCTGCTATTTATTTTGTTCATATTCTAAAAAAAATTTTTCTTAGCGGGGATTCAGCTGCAAGAATTATTTTACCTGCTTATGGGCTTACTGAAACATTTTGCAATCATGCCGAAAAATTTATTGAAGATAATGGCGGTAGTATTTCATTTAGCGAAAATATAATATCCTTAAAGTCTTATAATGATAATATAACTGAATTGGTATCCTCCAAAAGGAATATTTCTGATTTTGATTATGTAATTTCATCTGTTCCTATTTTAGAATTAGGAAAATTTTATACCGAAATTTTAAAACTAAAAGAAATTTTTAAATTTTCATCTATCATTTCTGTACATATCTGGTTGAGTGATAATAAATTAGAAAATACATTTTATGCTTTAATTGACTCAAATGTTCATTGGATTTTTAATCATGGATCGCATTTGACCGCAGTTATAAGTAACGCAAATGAATTAATTGATATGACCAGTGAAATGATATTCTCAATTGTAATAAATGAGATTGAATCCTATACTCCTCTAAAAAAAGAAACTGTAATTCATTACAAAGTCATAAAAGAAAAAAAAGCTACATATATCCCTTCAAATTCTATTAAAGATAAAAGACCGGTTTCTAAAACCCATATCAAAAATTTTTATTTAGCAGGAGACTGGATAGATACCGGGCTTCCTTCTACGATTGAAAGTGCTGTCCTTAGCGGGAGAATGGCTGCAGATGAAATAATTGCTTTATTTAGTAAGGAAATATTATAAGTACTGTTTGTTATATTGATCTAATCCTGACGTTTAATATTGTCTAATTTAATTATAGCCGGTCATTGCACTGAGTGTCTAATTAAGAAGTTAAAATAGGTTTAAAATCACATTGATTGTTTCATCAATTGTTTATAATTTTTAATTCAAATTGTAACAATCATTTGTATTATATGTATTTATTATACTAAAAGAAAGGAGATTAAATTACAAATTTTAACATTATTAAATAATAAAAGTGATTGATAAAATTTAATAAATAAATAATATAAATTAAAAATTATACGGGGCTCAATATGAGTAATCAAAACATTACACTCACAGATACAGCAAAACTTTTTATTAGCGATAAAGAGTATGATCTTCCAATTACAATTGGAACTGAAAATGAAGTTGGAGTAGACATTTTCACAATTAAGAAATAAAAGTGGCGCAATTACATTTGATTCCGGCTATGGAAACACCGGTTCGTGTCAAAGTGCTATTACTTTTATTGACGGTGAGAAAGGAATACTGCAATATCGCGGTTATCCAATTGAAGAATTAGCTGGTAAATCAAATTTTATTGAAACTAGTTTTCTACTAATTTTTGGTCACTTGCCGAATAAAAATGAATTGGAAAGATTTCAGTTTCAACTGACTCACCACAGTTTGATACATGAAGATATGAAAAAATTTTTTGAAGGATTTCCTCCAAAAGCACATCCTATGGGAATTCTTTCAGCAATGGTTAGTTCATTATCTGCATTTTATCCGGAAGATGGCTATAATGTTGATGTTGAACTGAATATTGTTCGGCTTCTTGCAAAATTAAAAACTATTGCTGCGTTTTCTTATAAGAAGTCGGTTGGTCAACCTTATATTTACCCGAGAAACGATCTCGGTTATGCATCTGATATGATCCATATGATGTTTGCTGTCCCTTCGGAAGCTTATGAAGTTCCAAAAGTTGTTGAAGAAGCTTTGGATTTGCTCTTAATTCTTCATGCGGATCATGAGCAAAATTGCAGTACTTCTACCGTTAGAATGGTCGGAAGCAGCGAGGCAAACTTATTTGCTTCAATTTCTGCCGGTATTTGCGCTCTTTGGGGACCGCTGCACGGAGGAGCAAATCAGGAAGTTATTCAAATGCTTGAAAAAATAAAAAATGACGGCGGAGATTATAAAAAATATATCGGACTTGCGAAGAATAGAGAATCTAAATTTAAGCTAATGGGATTCGGTCATCGTGTTTATAAGAACTTTGATCCTCGTGCAAAAATTCTAAAAGCTTCGGCAGATCGAGTCTTGAAAGAACTTGGAGTTACTGATCCTCTTCTTGATATTGCCAAAAATCTTGAAGAAATAGCTTTAAAAGATGATTTCTTTATTGAACGCAAACTTTATCCTAACGTTGATTTCTATAGCGGTATAATTTACCGTGCAATGGGAATCCCGACGAATATGTTTACTGTTATGTTCGCTCTGGGGAGACTACCTGGTTGGATCGCTCAATGGAAAGAGATGCGCGAAACTCCCGGTGCGAGAATTTACCGTCCAAGACAAATATATATTGGTGAAACAAAACGTCCTTATATTCCTATCGAAAAAAGGTAATTATTATCTCATTAAGCGTGCAATTTCATTGCACGCTTTATTATTTCATATTTATTATTATTTAGCGGAATAAATAATAAAAATATGATCCAAATCAAAAAAAGAAATAAAATTCATATGGCTGTTCTTAATGCACAATATTATATTTCCAAACTTGGCTTATTGCCTCATCCGGAAGGCGGATATTATAAGGAATTCTATAGGGCTGAGGAAATTATCTTAAAGAACCAGCTGCCCACTCGATATTCGGGAAAAAGAAACTTTTCAACCTCTATTTATTTCTTACTTTCCGAAAATGATGTCTCTAATTTTCATCGCCTGCAGTCCGATGAGCTGTGGCATTTTTACAAAGGAAGTGCTTTAATTATTTATATTTTGAACGAGCATCAAGGATTGAGTAAAATTTATCTTGGTAATGATTTAGAATCTAATGAGAATTTCCAAGTTGTAATTAAAGCAGGAAATTGGTTTGCGGCTGAGGTCATAGATAAAAAGTCTTATGCTTTATTAGGATGTACTGTCGCTCCCGGTTTTGACTTTTCTGATTTTGAGTTGGCTAAAAGAGATACTCTACTGGATAAATTTCAAGGTCATAAAGAATTAATTTTGCGGTTTACTAGAAATTAATCTTGAAATATCATAATTTTCCATGTTACACTTTAATCTAAATAAGCAATTTTAGAGAAAAAAAAATTACCTTATTATATAATATCAGATATTATAACTTTGCAATGATAAAAATAATTAGAAATTCAGTGTTGATATTCAAGGTTTATTTGTATAATTTTTTCATTCGAAAATATGTTTGGAGGAATATAGCAAAAGATTTTACATTTTTAATTTTTTATAATTTCGCTTAAGGGATTCACATTAGTCATAGAATCATAAAATTGATTTGGGAAATTGCCCGTTTCTGTTTATTCGCAGCGGTAATTTTTTATGCGGCAATAAATTATGGCTTTGATTCATCACAAGATTCTCAGCTTAATCAGGCTGGATGGATTAATGTTTTTTTTAATTATAACCTCAAAAATCAAAATCAGTTTAACTCAGGTAGCTATGTTACACATAGTCCTGAAATTAAATTGCCTCTAAACTCTACTATAATCGAAAATAAAAGTAACTCAAGTCAAAATCAGGATTCCTTATCTTTTAAAAAAGATTCTCTTTTATTGGCAAAGGATACTGTTAAAATTGATTCAATGTCAATTGATTCTACGGCAAGAATTAAAAATTTTATTATTAACAGGGTTGATGAACCTTATGTTAAATTTGGTCTTGGAAATCAATCTCCATTTTTTGCTCAACCGTCACCGGGAACAGTTAATAGGACAATAACGATTGACTCAACAGGGAAATATGTCGAAATACGTGAAGGTGTTCAGGGACATGAAACTAAAATTGTATTACGTATTCCAATAGATGAATATCTCAAATTAAGTCTTGCACAAAATGAGCAACAATCCTGGGACGCCGTATCTAATTCTTACCAATATAAAAGTTCAAAAAAGGAACTTGCTCAAGTAATAAAAGATATCACAAACTTTGATATACCACTGCCAAGTGTAGGTATTCTTAGTATCTTTGGCAAACCGAAAATTAGTTTAAGAATCGGAGGTGCTGTTGATATTCACGGCGCTTGGGTGAATCAAACCACAGAAGGCGTGACCGCATCTAACTTAGGTAATACAACTAATCAGCCTGATTTTGAACAACAAGTTCAAATAAACGTGGATGGGACAATAGGAGATAAACTAAATATCAGTGCTGACTGGAATACTCAAAGAACTTTTGAATACCAAAATCAATTAAAAATCAAATATACCGGTTATGAAGACGAAATTATTCAAAGTATCGAAGCCGGTAACGTTTCGCTTGAAACTTCACCTCTAGTTGGAGGAAGTGAAGCATTATTCGGTGTTAAAGCAAATTTTAAGCTTGGTCCTCTCTCTTTGACTACTTTGGCAAGTCAGAAAAAAGGTGAAATTAAAACAGTTGCAGTCAATGGAGGAGCTACTTCTCAAACATTTACTATTAGAGCTTACAACTATGCTACAAATAATTATTTTGTTGATACTACTTATGCCAGCACTATTCCTTCTCTAAATCTATTTTATAAATATTATGGAAGTTCTGTCCCTTTGATCGACGGAACAAAACGAATAATAGATATACAGGTTTGGAAATCTCAAAATGGTGGCGTATATGATCCTTCAAAAGAAAGGCAGGTTGTTGCATATCTAAATTTAAATCCCTTGAATTATGTTGGTCCTAATACTAGCCCAAGCTACCCCGATGCTATGCGTTCTGATACGGTAAATCCGGTTCAAGGTTCAATTGAAACAGGTCGCTTTGTTTTACTAACTCCGGATGTCGATTATACACTGCATCCTGAAACTGGTTATATAACTTTCAATAATCAAATTCAGGACCAGGATGTTATAGCTGTAGCATATCGCGTTGAAAACCAGCCTGGACCTCAAGATGATTCATTCTATGGTGAGTTTCTAAATTCTGCAGCATCCGGCGATACTTCCAAACCTTTAGTTTTAAAACTAATTAAACCTTCATACTTAAAACCAAATTATACCCAAGCCTGGAAATTGCTACTAAAAAATATATACCCAATCGGGGGAACTAATATAAAACAGGAAGGCTTTGTCTTTAACATTTTATATGAGGTCCCCGGTGGAAATCCGGTCGCAAATTTACAAACAACTTCCGGAAAGACAGTTCAATTGCTGAACGCTTTTGGTCTTGATAATTATGATGCCTCAGGAAATGCAAATCCGGATAACCTCTTTGATTGGCGTCCGGGTTACGATATTCTACCGGTTCAGGGCGAAATTATCTTCCCTAGCCTCCAGCCATTTGGACAAAATTTTCCGTCAAGCCTCCCGGATTCTTTAGCTTTTCAAAAGGTGTATGATACTTTGCAAACTACTCAAACGGACCAGGTTCATGATAAATGGGAACTTACAGGAAAATATTCTGGCGAGTCCAGTTCCACTTATCAGCTGGGATTTAATGTGGTTGAGAATTCGGTTAGAGTTACACTTAATGGAAGAGAGTTGACTCCCGGCGTTGATTATAGCATGGATTATAATGTGGGACAATTGACTATACGCAACGATGCTGCATTAGTTCCGGGGGGCAAACTTAAGCATTACTTATGAGCAGAATGATCTTTTCCAATTGGCTTCTAAAACACTTGTTGGTGCCCGCGGAGTTTTTAACTTTTCGGATAAAACTAAACTAGGCTTTTCAGTCCTTAATTTAAATCAGCAAACGTTAAGTGATAAAGTTAGAATCGGTGAAGAACCAATGAGTAACACTATAATGGGTGTTGATTTTTCTACAAGCGCAGATCTACCGATAGTTACCAAAGCTCTCGATAATATTATTTCTACAAATACCCCTTCTTCAATTTCGCTTAATGGTGAATACGCATATATGATGCCTAATCCTAATACAAAGATTAGCAATATCCCTGATGACCATGGTCAAAGTGTGGCGTATATTGATGATTTTGAAGGTGCAAAAGTTCTAATACCAATAGGTGTTTCCTATACGGCATGGAAAGATGCTAGTCCTCCGGATTCACTTCCTTTATTATCAGGTTTAAGCAATGTAGATAAAATGAATTATAAGTCTAAAACTTTTTGGTATTCTATTACTCCATCGGATGTTAATATTCATGCAATTTGGGGAAATAGAAAATATGCCGCAGCAACTGATCAGCAAGTACCTGTTATGGATTTTGTAAATTTGCCTGATTCTCCAGGAACCTATAATTATAATCCGAATTTACTGCAAAATCGTAAAAAGAATTGGGGCGGAATGATGAAGGTACTCTCATCAACTGCAAATAATCTTCAATCGCAAAATATACAGTACTTTGAATTCTGGATGTACGTTGATCCTAAAACATCACTATCAGACAGTATATATTTTGACCTAGGAAGAATTAGCGAAGCTGTTATTCCTGACAGAACTCTTCATACTGAGGATATTAACCATAACGGTATTCTTGCACAAGGCGCTGATGTGGGTATAGATGGTATGAATGATGCCCAGGAACAAGCATTCTTTCATTCTACAAAAGCAGATCCGAGCGGAGATGACTTTGCGTTAAACTCCAATTTACCTAATAACGATATTATGAAATGGTATAACGTTAACGGCACTGAAGGTAATGCCGTTTTAACTGATATAGGCAGAATACCTGATACCGAAGATCTTAACGGCAACGGAAACCTGGATGTTATAAATAGCTATTTTAGATATGCCGTCCCTTTAGATACCAGCAGCAAGACTAACCCCTATATTGCCGGCGGCGGAGATAATGCAGGATGGTATCTTTATAGAGTACCTTTAATAGATACATCAAAAACAGTTGGGCAGCCGACCTTATCTGATGTTGAATATATTAGAATGTTTGTTACCGGAGTAACTAATGATCAGTTCCATGTTAGATTAGCCGAATTCAACCTCGTTGGAAATCAATGGCAGGATCAAGTCCAGAATGATTCAACTCTTTCTGTATCAGTTGTCAACGTAGAAGATAATATCGATTATTATAGCCCGCCCGGAGTTACAAGACCTATAGATCCTACGCAAACTAATCAAACAGTTTATCTTAATGAACAATCTTTAAGTTTGGTTGCATCTAATTTGCCTGCAGGCGATTCCCGCCAAGCAATTAAAATATTATATCAGCCTGTTGATATTTTTAATTATCAGGAAATGAAATTATTTTTCCATGGTGATGAGCATCCTAATTCTTTTACCGATAATATTTCCGATACTTCAAATGGAGGATACACTTCGGAGGTGTATTTTAAGTTTGGTACTGATACTTCAAATTATTATGAATACAGGCAGCCAATTAAACCCGGCTGGAATGATGCCGACATTATTTTTAAAGATTTAACAGCTATAAAACAAAGCTTAGATACAACATCAAATTCAACTCGTTTATATATTAATAAAGTAGGCGATGTCTCTTATGCTGTTAAAGGGCAGCCAAGTCTTACTTCAATTAGATTTCTCATGATAGGAATCCTTAATAGAACAAATCAAACTAACAAACCAAGATTTGTATCAGGCACTTTATGGGTTGATGAACTTAGAGTCCTTGGTGCCGATAATCATCCCGGCTGGGCTTATAGCTTCGGTACTTCAATTAAACTAGCAGATTTGATGACTGTTAATTTTAATATGAGTCAAACAGACCCATATTTCCATCGGCTTTCTGATAGATTTGGGTCAAGAGTTGACACGAAAAACTGGAGTCTTTCAACTAACGTTGATTTACTAAAACTATTACCTGTTCATTTGCCCGGAAGTAATCTAAGTTTAAATTACTCACATTCTGAAACGATAGGGAAGCCTCAATATCTCCCGGGTACTGATATAAATATTAATTCAGCAGCTCAGCAGCAGCAAAGAGCGATAAATGATACGGTTAATACTCATAAAGTCATTACTTTAACACCGACTCAATTAATCTCTTCTACTCAGTCTGTTAGTATTTCAGATAGTTGGTCTGCTTCAGGGGTTACCTTAAAAATACCCTCTTCAAGTTGGCTTATAATGGATACTTTTAATGCAATTACCTTAGGATTTAATTATAATAAGACCTTTAGCCGGAGTCCGACAGTTATATCAAATAAGGGATGGCAATGGAATGCAAATTTAAACTATGGAGTTAATTTAAGTCCAAATGACTTTATTTATATAGCTAAAGTTCCGTTTATAGGGACTATTCTAAATTTCTTTACTGATTATCGTGATCTGAAATTATATTATGCTCCGCAGAATATTTCATTTAGCTTTTCAGCTTCTCGTATGCGAAATGTTGATATAAATAGACCTCTCGATAATACTACAGCAATACCTGCATATTCAAGAAATTTCGGGACTACCAGAAGTTTCAGTACTTCTTGGAAATTAACCGACGGAGGTTTTCTAAATCTTTCGGCAAATTATAGTGCAAATATTAATTCTTCTCTAGCTTATCTTGAAACAGATATTAATAATAACCAACGCACAGAAGGCCAAATTTGGAAGGATATTTTTTCTCGTGCATTCTTCGGAAAAGATTATTCTTATACCCAAAACCTAACCGTAAATACAAGCCCAAGACTTCCGAGTATTTGGAAAATTGATCAATATTTATCTTTGAATAGCTCTTATAATGTTGGATATCAATGGTCAAATAATTTCAGTCAGTTAGATGCCGGAAGAAGTGCCGGCTATACTCAAAGATCTACTGTGGGTCTTACCTTAAGACTAAAATCTTTAATGGAACCTCTTTTTGGTGCTGAAACCCAACAAAATGTGAATAATCCAAATTTTCAACAGAATAATGAAAGAAACCTCGAAGAAGAAAGAAGAAGAAACATAGCAAGGGAAATAGAAAGTAAAAATCCCAATCAAAAAGGTAATGATACGTCATTGACCGGAGCTAACAAATCTTCTTTTCTTAAAGATTCTTTAGCAGCAAAAGATTCAAGTTTAAATAAGGTAAAAAATAAATTTCAAATCAAGCAAGTCCTTGGCTATGCCAAAACCTTTATTAGAATTCTTTTATTTGATTATGAGTCAATTTCATTAAACTTTAATAATAGCAATAGTCTTTCAAAATCCGGAATTTTAGGCAGCGGCACGGGCTTGAGTAATTTTTTCGGACTTTCTTTTAGTGACAACAGCGGACCTTCGCGGGGATTTATGTTAGGTCTTAGTGGATTTGTTGGTCAACGAGTACCAAATTATACATTGCAGGATGCTTTTACTCAAAGTAATGATTTGTCTTTCAGTACTTCAAAACCACTTTGGGAAGGTGCAAAAATTGATTTGAACTGGCGTGTAGGCTGGTCTATGAATAAAAGTACTTCCTTACAATCAGATAAATATGGAAATGTCTCAGTTCAATCAATTAGTTCATCCGGAACTATTTCAAGATCGTTTTTCACTTTACCTCCAGTTTTATTCTTAAGTGTATTTAAAAGCGGTATTAAAAGAGTAAGCCAACTGTACAATCAAAATGATCCAAATCAGGCTCAAAATTTATCAAATGCATTTGTTCAGGGCTTTGAAAGCTTACCTATTTTTTCAAATGTGAGCTTCCTTAAAAATTTTGCAGATTATATTCCTAGACCAAACTGGTCAATTAGCTGGGATGGTTTAGAGAAAATTTATCCATTTAAAACATTTGCACAGAGAGTTTCCCTGAATCATTCTTACTCTTCAACTTATTCCGAAGGCTGGTACATTTCTCCTGACGGTACCAGAATTACTCAGAGCCAAAGGATTGATTATGGCTTTGCTCCGCTAATAGGAATAAACTTTACATTTTTACCTGTATGGCAAGGTAATTTTACTGGCAGCATAAAGTATTCTACGAACTCTACTTATGATTTAGGCGTCTCAACAGCAAATATTACTCAATCTTTTTCACGAGATATAGGAGTAACCGCAGGATACTCGAAGTCGGGATTTGAGCTCCCAATTTTTGGTATTTCTCTGAAAAATGATATTGAGTTTAGTTTCTCTTATACAAACTCTCAAACATCGACTGTTTTATTTAACATGAATAATTATACAGACAGCGGCACACCCCAGAATGGAAATGTTAGGGTAAGCATCGAACCCCAGGTTAAATATACTATTAGTTCGAAAGTTACAATTTCTATATTCTATACACGCACATCTGTAACACCGGCAGGCTCATCCAGTATTCCGCCATCTACTTCAAATACAGCAGGGCTGGATGTGCATATTTCTATACAATAATGAGGATAAACAAAAAGTAAATTGATATAAACTTGTTTTTGGTTTTAAGAGCTAAATTAGATTAGCTAATATTTTATAATTATATAATATAGAAGTATTAATATGAAAGATAAGAAGATTTTATGGGTTGATGATGAGATAGAACTTTTTCGTTCTCACATCATTTTCCTTTCTGAAAAGGGATATTCCGTGGATACTGCTACTAATGGCGAAGATGCGATATCAATGGTAAATGAAAATGAATATGACCTAATTTTCCTGGATGAGATGATGGCGGGAATGGGTGGACTTGAGACTCTTAGCCGGATTAAAGAATTGAATTCAAATTTACCTGTTGTTATGATAACGAAAAGTGAGGAAGAAACTTTAATGGACGAGGCAATTGGAGGTAAAATTGCTGATTATCTGACAAAACCAGTAAATCCCAGCCAGGTTTTGCTTGTCTGTAAGAAAATATTAGAAGGGAAAAGGATATCAAGTCAATATGCAGCCAAAGACTATCTTACTGACTTCAATGAAATATCAAGAGCATTCTTAAATAACTTGGATTATAATGAATGGACTGATATTTATATGAAGCTCGTTAATTGGGATGTTGAGCTTGATACTCATCCGGGGATTAATTTACGACAGTCATTGAATGATCAAAAAAAAGAAGGTAATAAGGAATTTTCAAAATTTGTTGAAAGAAATTATAAGAATTGGATTTCAAATCGAGGTGATGAATATACTCCTACTTTGACTCCTGAAATAACTCAGAAATATGTGCTCAATCATTTGCAGGAGCCTGAAACCTCGGTTTTCTATTTTGTAATAGATTGTTTGAGACTTGATCAATGGTTGATTATGGAAAAACATCTATCTGAATTCTTTAAAATTGATAAAGAATATTATTACGCAATACTTCCGACTGCTACTCCTTATGCAAGGAATGCTCTTTTTAGCGGACTATATCCGTCGGAAATTGAAAAAAATTATCCTCAATATTGGAATAATGGCGATGATGATGAACGAAGCATGAATAAGTATGAAAAAGAATTATTACAGCTTCTATTGGATAGGAAAAAAATTAAACTTAGAAATGAGTTAAAGTATATTAAAATAATTGATCCCGAGGTCGGAAGAAATTTTGAACAGAATATCCTTTCATATCAAAATACTCATCTCACAGCCGTAGTTGTAAATTTTCTTGATATGATCGCACATGGCAGATCTGATTCGGACTTGCTAAAAGAAATTGCTCCTGATGAACCTGCATACAGATCGTTGACTGATAGCTGGTTCCGACATTCTTCATTATTTGGCACTTTTAAGTCTCTCGCAAATCTTAAAAATGTAAAAATTGTTATCACTACTGATCATGGTAGTATTAGGTCATTAAGAGGAGCTAAAGTTCTGGGCGATAAGGAAGCTTCTGTAAACTTGCGTTTCAAGTATGGCAGAAATCTTAAAGTAGATGAAAAGCATGCTGTTTATATTAAAAATGCAGATGATTATAAACTCCCTAGAAGAGGAGTTACCGTAAACTATATTATTGCTAAAGAAGATTACTACTTCGTTTACCCCACTGATTATCATAAATATTTGACTTATTATAAAGACACATTTCAACACGGAGGAATATCAATGGAAGAAATGATACTCCCTATTATTACTATGGAACCTAAATAAATATGGAATTTCCGTTTTATAAAAAAATCTTTTCTGAGGAAGAAACTTCTCTATTAGCTAATGAATTTACAAAAATTCTTGCAGCAGGAGATGTTGTTATATTAAACGGAAATTTAGGTGCCGGTAAAACATTCTTCGTAAAACAGGTCTTAAAAAATTTTGATATTGAGCTTGTTAACAGCCCTACTTTTGCTATTGTAAACGAATATTATGGGAAATATATTTTTTATCATTTTGATTTCTATAGAATTAATAAAGAGGTTGAGTTATTTGATATCGGTATAAATGATTATCTCAATAACGTTGATGCAGTTACTTTTATTGAATGGGGTAATATGTTCCCCGATATTCTTCCTAAAAAAAGAATTGAAATCGATATTACTTTAAATGAAGATTATTCCCGGCAATTTAATTTTAATAAATATGAATGATCCTAAACCTATATTGTCTATAGAGACATCTCAAAACCTTTGCAGCGCTTGTGTTTATTATACAGATGAAAAGTTCTATGAAATGAACTTTAATT
>JAJYOQ010000221.1 GCA_021796135.1 Bacteroidota bacterium | reverse complement strand
TTTTTTAAAGATAAAGGATGAAAAATTATAAGACATTCATTCTTATTGAAATTATTGCAGAATTTCATTTCTAACAAAATATAATTTTTATTTTGATTCGATGAAAATTACTATTCTTTCTACTGCATATCCTCTTCGCGGGGGAATTTCGCATTTTACCGGACTTCTTTACGGAGAGCTAAAAAAAAATCATACAGTAAATGTAATCACTTTTAAACGCCAATATCCTTCATTATTATTTCCCGGAAAATCGCAATTTGAATCAAGTGAAACAGTTGAAGAAATTCCGACTGAAATATTAGTTGACTCAATTAACCCAATAAACTGGATCAAAATAGGTTTAAAAGTCAAAAAGGATAAGCCGGATATTCTAATATATAAATATTGGATGCCATTTTTTGCCCCCTGTTTTGGTACTATTTCAAGAATTGCAATAAAAAACAATAAAACAAAGATTTTAGTTATTTGCGATAATGTTATACCCCATGAGAAGAAACCGGGAGATATCACTCTAACAAAGTATTTTTTTAAAAAGGTAGACTATTTTATACTACTTTCGGAAAACGTCAAAAAAGATTTAATAAGTTTATTCCCAAAAGCAAAAAATCGAGTTCTACCGCATCCAATATATTCAAATTTCGGTTCGCCTATTGATAAAGAAGAAGCCAAATCTTTTTTAAAGATAAAGGATGAAAAAGTAATATTATTTTTTGGCTTTATACGGGATTACAAAGGGTTAGATATACTTTTGGAAGCTATTGCAATCTTAAAAGATAAATTAAACGTAAAACTTTTAATTGCCGGTGAATTTTATTCAAATAAAGAAAAATATTTATCTTTGATTAAAGTTTTAGGAATAGAAAAAAATATTTTGATGTTTACAGATTTTATTCCAACTTCGGAAGTAAAATATTATTTTTCAGCATCAGATTGTGTAATTTTACCATATCGAGATGCAACTCAAAGCGGTATTGTACAAATAGCAATGAATTTTTTAAAACCAGTAATTGCTGCAAATGTCGGCGGGCTCGCAGAAGTAATTGAAAACGGAATTTCCGGATTCATAGTTGATAGAGAAAACCCGCAATTATTAGCTGAAGCAATTCTAAAGTTCTATGTAGAAGAAAAAGAAGGATTATTTGTCTCAGGCATATTAAATGAGATAAATAAATATTCATGGAGAAGATTTGTAGAAGGAATGTTTGATTTATTAAAAGCCTAATAAGAAATAAAATTTATTAAATGTATTACGATCCGATAAAAGATATATTTGCAAAAGCAATTAAAAGATTACCGATACTCAGGAAAGTCTTTTATAAAATCCTGGATATTATGTTCCTTCGATCATGGTATGTGAGAAGGGAATTAATAAATATAAGAAAATTATTCGGTGATAAAGAAATCGTCATTTACGATGCCGGCACAGGTTATGGACAATATTCATATTATATGGCGAAAAAATTATTACCAAACAAAATTAAAGCAGTGGATGTTAAAGAAAAATGGATAGAAGACTGCAAATTATTTTTTGAATCTCAAAATATACTCAACGTATCATTCGGAGTAGAAGATTTAACTATCATAAATTATGAAAACAAATTTGACTTAATAGTTTCAGTTGATGTCATGGAACATATTGTTGATGATATAGCAGTATTCCGCAATTTTTACAAAGCTTTAAAACCCGGAGGGTTTTTGTTAATCAACACGCCATCGATTTATGGCGGGAGTGATGTGCATGATGAATCGGAAGAAAGCTTTATAAGCGAGCATGCCAGGGAAGGCTATTCATTCCATGATCTGCAGTCAAAATTAGAACCTTTAGGATTTACTATTTATCGTTCCCGTTATACTTATGGGAAATGGGGAGACAAAGCATGGCGGCTTGGGATAAAATATCCCATTCAATTGACTAATATTTCAAAATTATTTTTAATACTTTTACCTGTATATTATTTATTCACTTTTCCCTTTACGCTTATAATGATGTACGCGGATTATTCAGGAAGTAATGAAGTTGGTGCTGGGATAAATTTTATAGTAAGAAAATAGTTAATTTATTATATAAGAAGATTCTACGGTATAGAAATGACAAAAACTATTAAGAATATAAAAAATAAAAGGACCGAAAATGCAACTTTCCTTTCAAAGTTTAATATTGAAGAGATTCTGCCTTCAAAGTATCATACTTTGACAGGTATCTTAGTTATTGTGGTAGCTTTCTTAATTTATTTCTCACCAATGTACTTTGGTGGAAAAACTTTTCAGTCCGGAGATATATTGACCTCGTATAGCTTTACGAATTATGCTAAATTAGAAAGCGAACACCTTTGGAATCCTTATATGTTTTGTGGAATGCCATCTGCGATGTCATTTGGTCCGAATAGATGGTATGACTTTGTTTCATTTGCATATAATGGTATAAAGAATTCTGTATCTGCCATTGCTTCTGTCCCTTATGCCGCTGTTACATTTCATCTTTTTATTTTAGCTCTTTCTTCTTTTCTCTTTATGAGGTTTTTCAAAGCTGGACTTTTTGTCTCACTTTTTGTCTCGCTTGCCACAGTATTTAGTACGGGAATTATTGTTTTCGTATATATAGGGCATGTTACTAAACTTGCTGTTTTGGCATTTTATCCGCTACTATTCCTATTGCTTTTACAAATGCAAAAAAAAATCAAACTTATTCACTTTATTCTGCTTATTATAGGAATACATCTATTACTAGAACCGCTACATGTTCAAATAATTTTTTATACATTTTTTTCAATTGGTATATATTTTATCTATTATTTGTTTCACTTTATAAAAACAAAAAATAACCCGCATTTAATGAATCTCATAAAATCTGCCGGGATATTTATGATAGCTTTATTAATAGCTTTGCTGATGAGTTATGATAATTATATGCAGACTTACGAATATACTCCTTATTCTACAAGAGGGACAAAAGGAATTTTAGAAAATCAAACCAGTCAAAAAGAAAAATCAGATTTTTATGATTACGCTACAAACTGGTCATTTTCTCCTGGAGAAGTCTTAACATTTATAGTCCCTTCATTTTACGGATTTGGAAATTCTACTTACAACGGAGAGTTATCAAATTTTCAAAGCGTTCCTGTTAATACATATTTTGGGCAAATGCCATTTGTCGATGTTCCTATGTACTTAGGTGTAATTATTTTCTTTCTCGGATTAATTTCGATTGTTATTAATTGGAAACTACCATTTGTAAGATTTTTAACAATACTGATTTCAATTTCATTACTCATTTCTTTTGGGAAAAACTTTTCACCTATATTCAATCTTATGTTCTACTATTTCCCTTTCTTTGATAAATTTAGAGTCCCTTCTATGATTCTTGTACTAGTGCAAGTAAGTTTCCCAGTTCTTGCCGGTTTAGCTTTAATACGAATCAAAGAAATACTTGAAGAGAAAAACATTTTGTGGACATTATATCTTAAAAGGTTGACAATAATTTTTGGATCAGCATTTGTAATATCATTATTGTTGAATTCTCCAATATCTGATTGGTTTAAAGACAGAATAATTGATTCAGGAACAAAGGGAGAAAGGTTAAAGCCGATTTATGATTACATGACTTCTATGTTTACAACTGATCTTTATATAAATTTTGCTTTAATAGCTTTGGTTTGTTTGAGCTCTTATCAATTTATAAAGAAGAAGATTAGTTTTGATGCGCTTACAATCTTAATATTAGCCTTTTCACTATTTGATTTAATGAGAATCGACTTGCGTGCTGAAAATTACGTAAGTAATCCTGAAGTCAAAGAATCCTTCCAAAAACCAAGTTATATAAGAGAAATTCAAAAGATGAAGGATAAAGAGCCGTTTAGGTTATTAAACCTAAAGCAGGATGGAACTCCGGGTTCATTTAGTTCTAATCAAGATTTCCATGTATACTTTTTGTTAGAAGATTTCTACGGTTACTCGGGAATAAAGCCAAGAAGTTATCAAGACTTCATTGATGTTGTTGGTCCTGCGAATGAAACACTCTGGAGAATGTTAAATGTAAAATATATTGTTACTGAGAAGCCAGTTAATATCCCTGGATTAAAAGAAGTTAACATTAATCAACATAGTGTCCTTTACATTAACCAAAATGCTTTGCCGCGAGTATATTTTATTGATTCGATTGCAACCAAACCTGCTCTTGATTTTTTAGAAATGGTTAAGCGAGGCGCATTTGATCCGCAAAAAGTTGGTTTCTTGGAAAATGGAACTTTAAATATTGAAAAGCCGGATAGTCTAGCATTTATTCATATTACAAAATATACTGATGAAGAAATTTCTTTGAATGTAAATGCAAGCGGTAAAAATTTTCTCTTTGTTGGAGATACTTATTTCCCGAAAGGGTGGGAAGCAAAAATGGATGGAGTAAGAACAAATATTTATAAAGTTGATCATGGCTTTATGGGAATCGTTGTCCCTAAGGGCGCACATAAAGTAAACATTACTTATGCCCCTAAAAGTTATTATGTAGGAAAGAATATTTCTCTAACTCTTAATAGCTTTCTAGTTATTGGATTATTGTTTGCTGCTTATACCAATTATAAAAAATCCAATAAAGAAAGCAGACCAAAATCAAAATGATAAATTTGATGAATGTTTTTAATCTGTTCTTCAATGAAAGATATTATCGATGAAACTTCTGATAACTGGTGCTGGTGGATTTATTGGTTCTCATTTAACTGAGATATGTGTAGAACTTGGGTATAATGTTAAAGCGTTTATCAGATATAATTCAACAAACAATTGGGGCTGGTTAGAAAATTCAAAATATAAAAATGAAATTGAATTTATTGCCGGTGATATTCGAGATTATGATTCAGTCTTTAATGCATTGAAAGGATGCAACTCGGTTTTTCATCTTGCAGCACTTATAGGGATCCCATATTCATATGTCTCACCAAAAGCTTATATTGAGACAAACATCAATGGCACATATAATGTTTTGCAAGCCTCAAAGGAATTAAAAATAAAAAAAATATTAGTTACTTCAACAAGCGAAACATATGGCACGGCACAGTTTGTCCCAATTAATGAACAACATCCTATGGTTGGTCAGTCGCCATATTCTGCATCAAAAATAGCTGCTGATCAAATTGCAATAAGTTATTATCGTTCTTTCAACTTGCCAGTAAAAATAGTTAGACCTTTTAATACTTATGGTCCGCGTCAGTCTGCACGAGCAGTTATCCCTACAATTATATCCCAAATACTATCTGGGAACAAAGAAATAAAACTTGGCAGTCTTTTACCAACACGTGATTTAACCTTTGTTAAAGATACAGTTAGAGGTTTTATAGAAATTTATAAGTCCGAAAGTCTTTATGGTGAAATAACCAATATCGGGATGAACGAAGAGATATCAATTAATGATTTAATAAAATTGATTCTAGAAATAATGAAAGTTGAAATTAAAATAAATTCGGATAAAGAAAGAAAAAGACCAGACAATAGTGAAGTTGAGCGATTACGATGCGATAATTCAAAAATTCTTAATAATACTAATTGGAATCCACAATATGATTTGAAGATAGGTCTTACTGAAACAATTGAATGGATTAACCAAAATTTACAAATTTACAAACCTGACCATTATAACGTCTAAGTCTTTAAATAATAAACCAAGAAATTCCAAATGTCAAAAATAATAATCAAGAACAGCAAATGACAAAGAAAGATCAAAAAATATCTGAGTATATACCTCTTTCAATTCCTATGATTCAAGGCAATGAATGGAAATATGTCAAAGAATGTTTGGATGAAGGTTGGGTTTCATCGGCAGGGAAATATGTAGAAGAATTTGAGTCTGATATTGCAAAATTCGTTGGGGTGAAGAATGCTATTGCTTGTGTTAACGGGACTTCGGCAATACATATTTCTTTAATTATTGCAGGTGTAAAGGCAAATGATGAAGTAATTGTCCCAACTATAACATTTATAGCTCCTGTAAACGCTATAAAATATGTAGGTGCTGAACCTGTGTTTATGGATAGTGATGATTATTACAATTTAAACGTTGAGAAAACTATTGATTTTATTAATAAAGAAACAATTTTTAAAAATGGTTTCTCATATAATCGGCATTCGGGGAAAAGAATTAGCGCGGTTATCCCAGTCCATATTTTCGGTAATGCAGTAAATCTTGAGGAACTTAATGAGATCTGTTTAGATAAGAATATAAATATAGTCGAAGATGCTACTGAAAGTTTAGGTACGCGATATACGAAGGGGAAGCTTTCAGGAAAACATGCTGGAGTCATAGGGAGTGTCGGATGTTTATCTTTTAATGGAAATAAAATTATTACGACTGGGGGAGGGGGAATGATTTTAACAAATGATAATGAACTTGCAGCCAAAGCAAAATATTTGACTACACAAGCTAAAGATGACGAGATTAGGTATATACATGGAGAGGTTGGATATAATTATCGTTTAACGAATATTCAAGCAGCTCTTGGTGTGGCACAATTAGAAAAGTTGCCAGAATTTTTGAATATAAAAAAAGAAAATTACCGAGTATATAAAAAAGAGATAGGAAATATCGAGGGCTTAGATCTGGCTGATGCACCAGATTATGCAGACAATAATTTGTGGATGTATGCATTAAGAATAAGCAAAGGAAGATATGGTATGGGGCGTGAAGAATTAATGGAGTATCTATATGAAAATAAAATTCAAACGCGTCCAACTTGGTATTTGAATCATCTTCAAAAGATTTATAAAAAGAACCAGAATTATCGAATTGAAAAGGCATATGAGCTATATGACACAACACTGAATATCCCCTGCAGTGTCAACCTCACAAATAACCAACTTAGATTTGTAATTGATAAATTGAAAAATCCCGATTATGATT
>JAJYOQ010000220.1 GCA_021796135.1 Bacteroidota bacterium | reverse complement strand
ATCTTCCAGAAATCTTTGCCCACGAAGGGGTAGTAAAAATATTTAAAGAAAAGGGCTATCAGGAGGCAATGAATTTGTTGGCTACCGTAAAACCAGATGCCGTATCGCCCTTATTTAGGGACATCGAAAAGGTAACAGAACAGCTTATGCAATTGAGAAATTATGAAGTAATTCAAATTAGAGAGGAAGATCCTGCTATTAAAAAGGAAAAAATAGAACAACTAATAAAAGTTGCTCAAGCAGTCTTGAAATGATATATGACGACCAGAGCGCATCAATTTATCGCTGATCTTCTTGCCCAGCGAATGCGCTTAGATGGTTACGAGGTTGTCTCTTTTGACGGATACTCCGAAACCGAAGGCGACTTTAAAAAACTGCCCCCCACCATCAAGCGACATCGTCCAGATCTCATTGGCTTAAAAAAAGGCTTTTTGGTGATTGGAGAGGCGAAAACAGCTGGGGATATTGGAGCAAGAACACGAGAACAAATTGAAGACTATGTTGATTGCGCTAAAAATATAAAGGAGACAAAACTGATGGTATATCTTGGTGTCCCTTTGTCTGTTAAAAGCGAGGTAAAAAAAATCATCGAGGAGGTGCGAGGTAACAATTGTGTTGTTATTCTCGGAGTGCCAGATAGACTTTTACCAATAGAGTATGACTAGAGATTTTTTTAAGCAAAAGACGGCTCCGATGCCCCACCAACTGGAGGCAATTAATTTTTTGGTGTCTAAAAAGCAGGCTGCGTTATTCGATGAACAAGGCGTAGGAAAAACGAAAGAGGTTATCGATGCAATAATAACGATTTTGAAATCTAAAGAAGCTGATGCTGCCTTAATTATCTGCCCAAAAACTCTAATGTACACCTGGCAGATGGAGGTAAAAAAACACAGCTATTTAATACCAGTGGTTATTACTGGTGAAGGTCGTTCAAAAGGTTATAAGTTTCTTACCTCTGCAAACATCTATATTCTCAATTATGAAGGAGTCAAGGCAGAACTTGATATTGTCGAGCTTCTTCTCCAGTCACAGCGCTTTATACTTGTCCTGGATGAATCTCAACGAATAAAAAATCCAAAGAGCCAGACATTCGATGCAATATGTAAGTTAACTCAATATCCTCTTCGTAAATATATTCTTACTGGAACACCAGTTGCTAACAAACCGATAGATATTTGGGCACAGTTTTACTTTTTAGACGATGGAAAAACATTGGGTAAGGAGTTCCAGTTATTCCAAAGAAGATACGGAGATATTAGTAAAGGCTCGGCAGCCCTTTATAAAGAACTACAAAAGTTAATTACCCCATTATCAATTCGTCGGCTCAAAGAGAATGTTCTTGAACTACCAGAAAAAATATATGAACAGGTCGTGATTGACATGGCTACCAAACAGGCGGAAATCTACGATAAACTCAGGAAAGAATTGCTTATCGAGATATTAAATACTCCAGAACAAAAGATTATCGACGAGGCAAAGTCAATACTAAAAAAATTATTAAGATTAGTTCAGGTTGCAAGTAACCCTGGTTTGATCGTGAGAGACTACCGAGAAACGCCTGCCAAGTTTGTAATGCTGGATAAGATAGTAAAAGATATTTTAAAACAAGGAGAAAAAGTAATCATTTGGTCATCGTTTGTCGATAATGTAAAAGAATTGAAAGCAAGATATAAAGAATATGGGGCTTTGAATATATACGGAGGTGTTGATATTGCCACAAGGAATAAATACATTACTCTATTTCAAGAAAATGACGATTATAAAATCATGGTTGCGAACCCAACAGCTGCAAGAGAAGGACTGACCCTCACAGCAGCGAACAACGCAATCTATGTTGATAGATCATTTAACCTTGTTGATTATTTACAATCTCAAGATCGGATTCACAGGATCTCCCAGAAAAAACGCTGCAGAATAATAAAACTTCTTTGCAGAAACTCAATTGACCTATTTGTTGAGGATAAACTGGCAAGAAAGCAGGATATTGCCAAAGTTATCCAGGGCGATTCGACGCAAATAGATGATACAGGTTATTTAACAAAAGAGGAAATTATCGAGTTATTAGGTTAAAATATACTTATGGAAAACAATGACAATGAAAAATATATGATGATTGGGGGCAAACGCATCCCAATACGCATTGAAGAAATAGATATCTTCCAGCTCGATTACTACCCTGAAAACCCTAGAATTAACTATGTATTGAGCAAATACGGTGAACACCTAGATCAAAACATAATTGAGGAGAGTTTGTGGGCTTTAGACTCTACAAAGAATTTAGCAGATGACATACGAAGAAATGGGGGTTTGCTTGAGGAGATATTGGTTCTTGGCAGGCAAGTCATAGAAGGTAATACCAGACTGTGCGCATATAGACATCTTCATAAAACAGCAGTTGAAGGTCAGAAAGAAAAATGGAAAAAAATTAGAGCCAAAAGATTATTGGAAAAAATCGATGTAAAAGACCTTTTTCTATTATTGGGCAAGTTGCATATTGAGGGCAAAACCGAGTGGGATCCCTACGAGAAAGCTAGTTATATTTACAAAATGATTAATGAAAACAGCATGTCCCCAGAAGAAATCTCTACTATCGTCGGGTCATCGGCAAGTGACATTAAAAATCAAATTGCAGCCTACGAACTCATTAGGGACAACTATCTACCCAGAATTTCCAAACTTGATGACAGAGAAACAGAAATTAAAAAATTTAGCATTTTTCTTGAATACTGCAGAAGTGCTGATTTACAAAAAATAAAAAGGGAGAGTGCAGATGTTTTAACAAATGAGAAGTTTATTAATTGGGTTCTAGAAGGTCGTATTCACTCCGCAGCTTATGATGTCAGAAAGGATCTGGCAAATATCTTGAGATGTAAACCAGCGAGAAAAATATTTCTTAGTAGTCCGCCAGAAGAAGCTATTCCAGCAGCAAAAGATATTGTTGCAATAGACCGCCCTGAAACCGCCAATACTTTCTTTGCAAAACTAACACAAATGACAAAGTTTCTGAGCGATGCCCCTGTCATAAATATAAAAAGTAAGGTTGAGGAGAATCCTCGCATGAGAAACTTGATAGATCGCTTCCACTCGGAAGCTCAAAAATTCTACCGCACCATCTCTGCATCCAATTCAGAGCAACCTTCAGTAACCCGTATTAGTAAGAAAAACTCTAGGCGGTTTCATTAGTCTGGAAGGGCTGCTTACCTATTAAGCGCATCCGTTGCCCCCTGTGTTGACTTGTGTGGGGCTTTTGTGGCTGGGATGGTATAGTTTGTTTAGCTTCAGAAGCCTCGTTGGGGATTTGTTGCAGAAATCTGCAGTGGTTCTGGGAGGACTCCTTAACCTCCATGCTTATGTGGGCTAGCCTGGGAAGTTTCTTGTCAAAATCGATTTTGACAGTGTGTTTCTAACGTCAGAACCAGTGAGTAATGTAACTTACACAAAAGATAAATGCAACTTAACTTGATATTGCTCCCCCTAAAGGACTTATTCTGCAACCAAAAACTAGAGTTTGACATAAGTCTCAGCGACCTCAAAATTGCTTTTGAAAGTCTGGGATTAAACCAATCTCAACCAGCATTAGCGACTATTTAGTCTGGTCGCTATCGTTTCCTGTTCATCATATAAGGGTTTATCTTTGTCTATCATTTTTTGTTCAGCAGCGGTTAACCACTGGTTAGCTTCCATTTTAGCCACGATAGTTGAAATGTTAGTAATTCTTATAGAAATTATCTCATTGATTCTGTCAACATCATTCTTGTTGTTTTGATAAAAATTGGAATTATTTTTAAGACTTGCCCAACCTGGCTGTATCTCTCTTAGTTTGGAAAGACTTATTTTCCAAGACTCTATATCCTCTTTTTTGTAGTTAGGTGGAATATAGCCAGCCGCATGGACAACAATAAGCTGTGTAGGGCATCCATTTAAATTTCCTTGGACTTCCCCAATGCCTATATCATCAAACTTTTTATCAAACCAAACATTTTTAGCGTCTGTTGAATCTCTTTCAAGATAATCCTCAATTAACTCATCAGCGGTATAGTATCCTTCTAACGACCATTCCCAAACATAACTATTCCAATAACCAGCTTTTGACATTGCATTTGAAACAACATCGTAAGAAACATGTTGTTGAATAGCGTTATTCTTTAAAAGATATTCGCCTCGTATTTTGGCGGATACATCAAGTTTCGGCTCGTATTTTACTGGCGCTACGCCATTTTCCTTGCGCTTTTCATTAAGGAGTTCAACAAACCTATTTCTGTCTATTGTTGGTTTTGCTGTATCTGATAAATCGTTAGTTGCATCATGCCAGTTCTTATCAAGTTTGCCTTTTTGTTTGTCCAGGGGTAAAACAAAACGAATATCTTTAATTGGAGCAAAACCGATTTCTCTTGAATCAGAACTACCTTTTCTATTATCTCCCATAGCAAAAACAGTGCCTTGAGGAACAGTAACTACTTGACACTCTTTTAAAAATTTCTCACCAAATGTTGAGTGTGGTTTAGCAATGTAAGGCTCTTTCTGTGGCTCCCCATTAAGATAAACAACGCCGTCTCTAAGCTGTATTGTATCTCCTGGCAATCCAATAATTCTCTTTAACAAACCTCCTGGGTCGGCACCATCTCTGCTTGTTAATTCCCTTGTTGCATGATTTTCCCAAACAATTATGTCGCCCTTTCCCAATGTGTGTCCTAAATACCTTTTTCCTCCTATAACAATTCCGTTAGGATAGGGTAAAAAACCAGCAGTTGAAATTATCTCTTTTGCTAATTCCTTGTTGCTCTTTCCCTTAGTTCCCTTTTCCCAAGTTGGATACATTGAACCTGTTCCTACGATGTTTATATTTTCTGTTATGTAGCCAAGTTTGTTGGCGACCAAAGCACCGACAGTCGCATAGCCGCCAATCCAAATGGGTAAGGTTATAGCTCCAACCAAAACCAGAGCAACTGCCTTACCCAATAGTAGTTTAGGGCGTAGTAATTTTAGTAATTCCTTGAACCCGCCATGTCTGAATCTTCTAATAATCTCAAGAGGCCTAAGAATATAAATCAGCAAGTAGAGAGGTAAAATGGCAAGAATAAAAAACAACTTAACAAGAAAAATTAAGATATTTTGCTTCTTCTGAGACCTCTTGGCTATAAGTTGTGCGGTAAAACTTATCACTCCCACCAAGAACGCCAAACACCCTAACAAGATTAAGCCGAGTAGTGAAAATGTAAAGACATTGGGTGCTTTATCAAACAACTCTTTCCTAATACCGACCACATAGCCAATGATTCCAAAAACACCAAGAATACAAGACAACCAAACGAAGATAGATATATTGGTAACTCTGTTAAGTAATTTTTCCTTATCTAACTTAAAGGTTATTTTTTTCAACATAACCTAATCCTATTATAGATTTTAGCAAAAATTGATGAAATATGATAAGTAGGGCTAAAGATGTAATGAACGAAAATAATAATAAGCAATTAGGTTATAAGGTTTGGTTGGACGAATTACTACGAGCTTCTATGAAGAACGGCGTAAAGAGTATCGGGATAAACAAAAGATACTTAACAGTAAAATACCTAAATAACCTCAGAATACCTGCTAAAACTGGCTTCTAACGCTGGTAAATTGTTTGAAAGTTCTGAAGTTCACGAAAAACGACAACTTTTGAAGTTAACACTTCAGAACCTACGACTGAACGGTAAAACAGTACAATATGATGTGCTAAAACCCTTTGACAAAATACTCTTTTATGCGAGCCGTCAACAATGGCTCCCTGTTCCTAGTTTTGCTCTGACCGAAGCTTTGTCCAATTGTATCAAGGCTTTTCAAAATCCTATTTGGGTAGAACAAGCAAAACAAAGATTGAAGCAAATACAAATCGTAACTAAGAAATAAATCAATCTTCTAAATATTCTGAATACTCATCAACAATAGTGTCCTTCATGTTTCCAAGCTGTTTTTCTTTAGCAAGTTCATAAACCGAATCATAAGAAATATATGAACAAAGCTCTGAAAGAGGTCCACATTCCATCACAGAAAAAACAGGCCTAGAAATTTGTCTAAAAACATCATTTCTTCGTGAGGTTGGAGCAACTAGATGGATTATTATTTTTAAAGTCGGAAGCATCGATAGTAAATCAGCCATTCTTAAAATTCCTGAGTAAATGGAAGTTGTATCTTCAACTTCAAATGCTCTAACAATTGCCCTTCCCCTAATCCATAAAACATCAATATTCTTTATTGTTTTTATTGTCGCATCGTCAAATGAGAATGGTAAATCCTCTAGCAGAACATTTTCTTGTGGATGCCAGATTTCCAAAACACCATCCCTATCATTTCTGGGTAGCCATATTTTCATTCCAAGCTTCTCACCAATTTCTGCTAATTTTGCTTGCACCCGTAACGATTCTCTTTTATCAGTTGTAATTTTTTCTTTTGATATTGCCTCAGTTTCTTCTTCTTCATCATCAGGAACAGAAACCGTTACTTCCTTTTTACTTCCAACCTTTATTTTATGAGTTTTTAATTTTCGCTTATCATCCTCGTTAAATGGATAATTGATCATTTTTTGAGACTGTTCTACTAAGCCCTTCTCTAGGAATTCGCCATTTTCTTTTGACCATAGTCTTGGACTTGCAAAAACAACATAAGTCCAGTTGTTACTATCTTTAGATAGGCCTTTTGTAAAAGATAAATTATTCCAAATAGTGTCTTCATGTATCGGAATCGCCTTTTCTAGAGGAAGCCATACTAGCGGCTCAACTTTAAATCTTAAGATGAAAGGATCGCTTTCTTTAGCAAATATTGGTTTATCGTCAATAAAATAAGCACTTTTTACTTCTAAAACGCCAACAAATTGTTGAAGTCGTGTTACATAACAAATAAATTTATCACCGGGGG
>JAJYOQ010000219.1 GCA_021796135.1 Bacteroidota bacterium | reverse complement strand
CCGCTAGAAGAAGTAATTCGGATACTTTGTTCTTTACTCGTAGCTTTATCTTTTGCAGCAACATGGAGAATTCCATTAGCATCAATATCAAAAGTAACTTCTATTTGCGGAACTCCTCTCGGAGCATGCGGAATACCGTCTAAATGAAATCTTCCTAAAGATCTATTATCATTTGCCATTGGGCGTTCACCCTGGAGAATATGTATTTCTACAGAGGGTTGACTATCTGAAGCTGTAGAAAATACTTCACTCTTTTTGGTAGGAATAGTTGTATTAGCATCAATTAATTTTGTCATAACGCCGCCGAGAGTTTCAATTCCTAACGAAAGCGGGGTTACATCAAGCAAAAGAACGTCTTTAACCTCTCCGGTCAATACGCCACCTTGAATGGCTGCACCAACAGCTACAACTTCATCCGGGTTCACACCTTTATGCGGCTCTCTATTGAAGATTTTCTTTACTAACTCCTGAACCATAGGAATTCTAGTCGAGCCCCCGACAAGAATTACCTCATCAATTTGAGAAGCCGTAATTCCGGCGTCTTTAATAGCTTGTTCACAAGGTATTCGAGTCTTCTGTACTAAATCATCAATAAGTTGTTCAAACTTAGAGCGTGTCATTGTAATGTTTAAATGTTTAGGTCCATCTTGTGTAGCTGTTACAAAAGGTAAATTGACATCCGTAGAAGAGGAAGAAGATAATTCTATTTTTGCTTTTTCGGCAGCTTCCTTTAATCTTTGTAAAGCCATTGGATCTTTGCGAAGGTCAATCCCTTCCTGTTTTTGAAATTCATTAGCTAGAAAATCAATTATTCTTTGGTCAAAATCATCACCGCCAAGGTGAGTGTCACCATTCGTAGATTTAACTTCAAAAACGCCATCACCCAGGGCGAGAACAGAAACATCGAATGTTCCGCCGCCCAAGTCATAGACAGCCACAGTATGATCTTTTCCTTTTTTATCAAGTCCGTAAGCTAGTGCAGCAGCAGTTGGTTCATTGATAATTCTTCTAACTTTCAACCCAGCAATTTCTCCAGCATCCTTAGTTGCCTGACGCTGAGAATCATTAAAATATGCGGGAACAGTAATAACTGCTTCTGTAACTTCTTGCCCTAAATATTCTTCTGCAGTTTTTTTCATTTTCTGCAAAATCATAGCACTAATTTCAGGAGGTGAATAAACTCGGTCACTAATTTTAACTCGAGCTGATTGACCGTCTCCCGGGATAACTTCATAGGGGACTTTAGTTTTTTCATCCTGAACTTCGCCTACTAGTCTTCCCATAAATCTTTTTATAGAAAAGATAGTATTTTTGGGATTAGTTATAGCCTGTCTTTTTGCAGGCTGACCGACTAACCTATCTCCATTTTTAGTAAACGCCACTACAGACGGGGTCGTTCTGCCGCCTTCTGAATTCGGAATTACAACCGGATCATTGCCTTCCATTACAGCAACACAAGAATTTGTAGTTCCTAAATCGATTCCAATTATCTTACCCATATTTCTTTACTCCTAAATGATTGAATTGCGGATCAATATTTACCGCATTTTTGTTATTTTATTTAATTTCAATTGATTTAACTTTTGAGGTATTATCTTCAATTTTTGTGATTGTGACAAAAAGGATACCATCTTCAAATTTAGCTTCGATTTGATTCGGATTAATTCCACCAATCAATCGGAAGAATCTCTTAAAATTTCCGAAATGTCTTTCGTTAATTAATATTTGATTTCCTTTTTCGACAGATGTGAAATTCTTTTTCATTCCGCTAATTGTTAAAGTGTCATCCTGAAAAACCACTTTTAGATCATCTTTTTTAACTCCTGGCAATTCAATTTCAAAATTAAATTGATTTGAGCTTTCATAGATATTAACTCTTGGATTAAATGAAAGATTTGAATCTAATTCCGGAAAATCAGTAAAAAATTTCCTGCAATTACCATAATAAGAATTATTATAATCTTTCGTCGGTTGATAATTATTATTCATCATAAAATCGTTCCATTTTTTTAATTTATTTATTTTTATATAAACACTTCTTATGCCAATATTATTAATTTCTATAAGATATTAAATTTCAATATATTAGGAGAAATTCTTTTAATGTTTTGCTTCTCCCGATATTGACAAACATTATGCCATATTGTCATGCTACTACATTTTAATAGCATATAGTGTGACAATTTTTGTAAAAATGCTTATCTTTAAATGAAAAATTTTATGAGGCTCTGATTGTTCAATTTAGAAAGTTTTGATTTAAAACTAGATACTGAATTCATAGGCAGAAATTTTATTTATTCTGAGGAAGTTGATTCAACTAATTCAGTATTAATTAATAAAGAGAATAAATTTAATATAGACGGCACAGTATTATTAGCCGAAAAGCAGTCTAAAGGTCGGGGAAGAAAAGAGCGAGTCTGGTATAGTGCAAAAGAACAGAACTTAACTTTTTCAATTTTATTAACAAATAAGAAATTATTAGCAAACAATTTAAATTTGTTAAATTTTGCAGCTTCGTTATCTGTTGCTATGTCAATCGATAAGCTTTACCAATTTAAATCTGAATTAAAATGGCCTAACGATGTACTGGTAAATGGGAAAAAGATTTGCGGGATTTTATTAGAATCGACTTCTCAGGGAAATAAAGTTGATAGACTTGTTATCGGAATTGGATTAAATGTGAATCAATCATTGTTTCAAGGAAATTTTAATTTAGAACCAACATCAATAAAGATTGAGACAGAAGGGACAAATGCAAATAGGGAAATTTTACTTGCTGAGCTTTTAAACACTTTTGAAGAAGTAATAGAAAAAATTCCAACTTCTCCGGAATCTATTTTAAGAGATTGGAAAGAAAGATGTACTTTAATTGGAGATAAAATTTCAGTCACTGATAATGATTCAGTTAAATATGGGATTTTTGAGGATATTGATAGCGACGGATACTTACTTTTAAAAGTGAAAGATAAGCTGGAAAGAATTCATTTTGGCGATGTGAGCACTTCCTAATGTTATATACTTGCGATATCGGCAATACAAATATTAAAGTCGCAACTTTTGATTGCGATGAAATCTCCGGTTATTATAATTTTTCTGATTTAAATAAGCTTTTTGATTTTTTTATAGAAAATAGGCCTTCTCAAATAGCAATTTCCTCGGTAGTTCCTGCATTACAAAAAGAAATAAGCCAATTTATAAAGACAAATTTTGACTTTTCTCCATTTATAATTGATCATAAACTAAAATTTAATCTATCGATTGAATATCGACCCTTAGAAAATCTTGGTATAGATAGAATTTGTTCTGCTGAAGGAGCATTATATTTATTCAAGAAATCGAATGATTTTAAGAATTATTCGACAAAAAGTATTGTTGTTACAATAGATTTGGGCACGGCAACAACGATTAATGTAATTAAATACCCTCAAATTTTTAACGGTGGGTTAATAGCCCCCGGTGTAAGAATGATGTTCAACTCTCTTTCAAAAGACACAGCACTTTTACCTTCCGTAAATGAAAATGATTATATTGAAATTATAGCACAAGATACTAAATCTTCACTTGCAAGCGGAGTAATAAACTCCACATTGGGTTTAATGGATAGGACGCTAGACAGCATTCAAAAAAATTATTCTGTCGAGCAATTAAAAATATTTATAACCGGAGGTAATGCGAAGAACATCCTCCCATATATTGATTTTGAATTTCAGTTCGAAAAGGATTTAGTTCTTTGGGGGGTCAAATCGATTTATGATACAAATATTAAGTAACTAGATTGTTAGAAGCGTATTATCGATAAGTCTCGTAGTACCGATTCTGCAAGCAATTAAGACAAAATACTTTTTCCCTTTTTCAATGATATCCGGCACAAGAAAATTTTCAGCATCGACTATTTCCACGTAATCTATTTTTGAAGAGTTGACAGAATTAATCTTATTTATCATTTCGGCAGTAATTATACCAGGCATCCTTTCCCCCTTTTTAACAAGATTAGCAGCAAGTCTTAAAGAAGAAGATAATATAAGAGCATCTACCCTTTCGCCGGGGGAAAGGTAAGTATTTCGTGAACTCATGGCTAAACCGTCCTTTTCACGAATTATGGGGCACACAATTATTTTCAAATTATATTTTAAATCTTTAACCATTTGTTTAATAACTGCTGCCTGTTGTGCATCTTTCTGACCAAAGAATGCATAATCGGGAGAGACACAATTAAAAAGTATAGCAACAATCGTCGAGACACCTTTGAAATGATTAGGACGGAACAATCCTTCAAGCCGGGAAGATAAATTTTCAACTTCTACATAAGTTTGAAATCCGTTTAAATAAATTTCAGAGGAATCGGGGAAAAAGAGATAGTCGACATCGTTTTTTTTTAGGATATTTTTATCTCGTTCCAAATCACGAGGATATTTCTCGAGGTCTTCTCCCGGCATAAATTGAGTTGGATTAACGAAAATCGAAACAATAGTAATATCCGCTATTTCCTTAGATTTTAGTATTAGGGAACGATGTCCTTCATGAAGAAAACCCATGGTAGGAACAAATCCAATCGTTTTTCCGTCGGCTTTTATTTTTTTTACTAACGACTGTACCTGTTTAATTTTACGTAGGACTTTTATATTGACCTCAGGTTAGCAAAGTTAATATATTAAAAATGCTATCTTTCAATTCTTTCCTAGGTGAAATTATGTCAACAAATCCCTGTTCTAATAGAAACTCAGATTTTTGGAAACCTTTAGGCAAATCTTTTCCAATTGTTTGTTTAATGACCCTCGGGCCTGCAAAACCAATCAGAGCTTGTGGTTCAGCAATATGGATATCACCAAGCATAGCATAGCTCGCAGTTGTGCCGCCAGTGGTAGGATCAGTCAGAACAGAGATATAAGGTATATGAGCATCTGCTAATCTAGCTAAACGGGAGCTGGTTTTAGCCATTTGCATCAAAGAGAAAGCCCCTTCCATCATTCTTGCTCCTCCGCTTGCGGAAATAATAATTAAAGGAATTTTATTTTTAAAAGCTTTATCAATAACTCTTGCTAACTTTTCTCCTACAACAGATCCCATACTTCCGCCGATGAATTTGAAATCCATGCATCCAAAAGCTACATCCATCCCATTAATTTTCCCAGTACCGGTCTTAACTGCATCATTAAGTCCAAGTTTCTTAATAGTTTCATGAATTCTATCTTTATATTTCTTAGTATCTTCAAATTCAAGAGGATCGCCTGACCGTATTTTCTTGTCAATTTCTTTAAAAGATCCTTTATCTAAAAGGATATTAATATATTCCTGGCTACCTATCCTGAAATGGAAACCGCATTTTGTACAGGTCCACAAACTATTTTCAAGTTGTTTCTTATGTATTATTTCGCCGCAGTTTGAACATTTTTCCCACAGACCGTCAGGGAGGTCTTTTTTTTGAGAGTCTGGAGAAATATTTTCCTTTGATCGTTTAAACCAAGCCATTTTTTTCTCTATTTTGTTATTTCAGCATTAATAGTTAAAATCTTCCGAGGATTTTTAGGATCATTAGTAACAACAGAGATCATTCTGGTAACATTTCCAATTTTTCCGGAAGAATCAAACTGCACACGAAGTTCGCCAGTATCACCTGGTAATATTTTTTTACTTTTTGCAACCGCTGCAGTGCACCCGCATGAAGTTGTAATATCTTTAATAATCAATGCAGTATTACCTGTATTAGAAAACTTAAATATATAATCAACAACTTTCCCTTGTTTAATTATTCCAAAGTCATGACTATTTTCCTTGAAATATATAGTAGGATGGAATGAGGAATCAACCGGCATTCCGGATAAAGTTGGCCTGTTATCAGGCAAAGCTCTCGTAATAAATAATTTCAGGTCAGGGTTATTCGGATCGTTTGTTTTAATCATAATAAAGTTATCCTGCGGGTTTGAATTACCCCTGCTGACGTAAGTAACATCTACATGAGCAGAATCACCTGGATTCAATTCATTTTTATCAAGATTTGCAGTTATACATTTACAATTTGATCTAAGATCACCGAGTTTTAAAAGACTTCCGCCTCCGTTATAAATTACAAACGAATGTTCCACAGAGGTGCCAATCGGAGCATTACTAAAATCATAATCTATTTTGGGAACAGAGACAACTGGACCAATTGGTTGTGCCAATAATAAGGAGAAAAATAAAAAGACAAAACTAAAAATTTTTATGACCATCTTTTCTTTCCTTCACAATAAAATTCTTTAGGTAATTAGGCTCAAGAAAATCATAATCAAAAGTTCTAAAAGAATCGCCAAAAACTTTAGACCATTTAGCAATATATAAAGAATTAGGTGAAGACAATTTTTTATTGAAATTTTCTGATTCAATTAAACCGGAATTCCCGAAAACAAGTCCGGAATAATTCCTTTTACTGAATTCACTCCGAGTAACCAACTCCAAATTGTTTACAAATATATAACTATTAGATTTAATTTGAAACTTAGCAAAATAAAGCTCTTCCATATTAACTTTATTTGCAATCATAAACTCAGTCTGATCGGGCAAATAGTCAGAAAGCTGAAATGCAAATGCTTCAAAAGTCGGGACAGGAATAACCGCAATTTTAGCGCCATAAGCAATCCCTTTAGCAGCTGCCATTCCAATGCGAAGACCGGTAAATGATCCGGGTCCTGCGGAAACTCCGATTGCATCTAATTCATTAGGTCTAATTGATGCCATATTAAGTACAGCATCAATGATTTCAAACAATTTTTCAGCATGTGAATTTTTATAATTAAAGTTCATTTCATAGAACTTTTCATCTGTATAATAAACACAAGCGCTGCAAAGGTTTTGAGATGTCTCTATAGACAATATAGGTTTAGGATCATTCATATTTATTAAAATTAAATTGCCGGTAAAACATTCTTCGTAAAACAGGTCTTAA
>JAJYOQ010000218.1 GCA_021796135.1 Bacteroidota bacterium | reverse complement strand
GTAACAGAAAGTTTATTCTTGTGCAGCTTCCGGAAAAAACTGACGAAAGCAGCGAAGCATATAAGGCAAAATATTTTACGATTGCGGATATATGCAAGGAGAGAATTAGGAGAGTGGTAAATCGTCTGAACCAGGATTCGCATGATTCAAAGATTAACACGATTAAAGACAAAGCGCAGCAGAAACTTTTTATTGAAGGACAAAATCAAGAAAATCCGGCTAATCAAATAAATCATGGTTCAGACAATGGATTTAAAGTTTTCAAGTTAGCTCCAAGTAATTTTAAGATGTGGCGGAGCGATGTAATTGAAACGGAAGAAGATTTGAATAAAATGATTGATCTTTTCGATACGCAAATAAAGCCGGATGCTATAAAAGAATTTATGTTTTATGAGTTGATGCTTAAATCGGGTTTTACATTAACTGATAAGGTTGAGAAGGTAAACGGATATTATTCGGTAAATGAAGGTCAAGCTGTTTTTGTATTGGATAAGATTAACCAAAATACAATTAACCAAGTTATAAAATTTAAGCCGCAAAGCTGCATTATTCTTGATGATCTTTTTGCGGGTAATGATCAATTGAAAACAAACACCGCATTGCAGATGAAGGATGCGGAAGTGGGATTTATAACAATTTAGTATTTTTGTAATTGAAATTAATTATATTGATATTATTTTAACTTTGGAACAAATTATTAACCGAGGATTTAATGGATAATATTAAACTGTTTACAAGTGGTGCGACTTGGTTAAGGGCGGATTTCCATCTTCATACAAAAGCAGATAAGGAATTTACCTATAACGGTGATCCAAATTACTTTGTGCATAATTATATTAAGCATCTGAAGTCAACAGATGTAAATATAAATGTTGGAGTTATTACTAATCATAATAAGTTTGGCCAAAAAGAATTTAATGAAATTAGAAAAGCAGCAAAAAAAGAAGAGATTTATATATTACCAGGTGTAGAATTCTCTTGTAGGGAAGGTGCAACTGGAATCCATATATTGATAGTTTTTGACTATAGTTGGATTGATAATAAAGAATATCGCGATTATATAAATGATTTTTTAGTAACGGCGTTTGCCGGTATAACTAATTGTGACATACCGCCATACCCTAATTCTAGATTTGATTTAAAAGAGACAGTGAGAGAATTAGACGGGTTTAAAAAAGATTATTTCATTGTACTTGCTCATCCTGATGATCCAAACGGAATATTTAATGAATTAAAAGGCAGAAATCTGGAAGACCTAATTAACAGTGAGGAGTTTCTACATAAAGTGTTGGGTTTACAAAAAAGCAGAAGTATTGATAACAGAAATAAATTAGAAAAAATACTCGGCAATAAGAAAATTGCTTACTTAGAGGGCACAGACTGTGCTCATAAAGGTATTGAGGGAATCGGAAGAGGAAATGAAATAAAGGGAATAACTCAGAAAACATATGTAAAACTAGGCGCCTTTGATTTTGATGCTCTAAAATTTGCTTTAATTGATAATGATTTCAGAATTGCAAATGAATTACCTACAATAAAAAACGGTTATGTCAAATCAGTTGCATTTAATGGCAAAAAACTGGATAGTACAATCTATTTAAATCATTCTATGAATAATTTGATCGGGATAAGAGGAAGTGGAAAGTCTTCTATACTCGAATCGGTTAGATATGCCTTAGATATCATATTAGATGAAATTCATAATGAAGATTGCCAATACAAAAATGATTTAATAAATATAACATTAGGCAGTGGCGGAAAGTTAATTCTCGAGTTAATTGATGATCAAGGGAATGAGTATCGCGCAGAAAAAATATTGAACGAAAGTACAAAAATTTATAAAAACGAAGTTTTACAATATGGCTTAAGACCTTCTGCCATTTTGAGAAAAACTATTTATTTCGGTCAGAATGATCTTTCTAAAATTGGAGATTCATTGTCAACTGAATTCCTAATAAATAAATTAATTGGTGAACATTTAGATGAACATAAAAGATTAATTGAAAGTAAGAACCATGAAATAATTGCATTGCTTTCTGAAATAAAAAACATAGAAAAAAATATTGAAACCCGTTCAGATGTAGAAGCAAAAAAGTCTGATATAGAAAATAAAATATCGAAATTCAAAGAATATAAAATTGATCAAAAGCTTGATGAGCAGATAGAATTTGATAGAGATGCTAATCAAATTAAGAGGTTAAAAAACTTTCAACAACATTTATTAAAAAGTACCGAGGAGTACTTAAATGAATATAAGGATGGATTTACCAATCTTATAAAATATGAGTCAAAGCAAAATGCTGAGCTATTTAGTAGGTTCTTTGAATCTTTTAATGCATTCCAAATTCTGTTCAAGCAGATCGAAGAAATAAAAAATAAACTTGATAAGGAATTTCAGAATTTTACTAACCTAGAAAACCAGTTTCAAAAGAAATACGATGATTTAAAAGAGAAATTTGCTGAAATAAAAAGACAAATAAAGTTGCCAAATATTCAAGCTGAAGATTATGTGAAATTTACAAAAGACTTAGACCTAACTAATTCGCAACTTAGAGAAATTGAAAAGCTTGAGAAAAGAAAAGATTCCTTAAACAAAAAATTGAGAAAATCGCTGTCTGAACTACAAGAATTATGGAATGTAGAATATAAGATAATTAAGGATGAGGTTGATATAATAAATAAAGAGCAAAGCTCAATTAAAATCGATGTTAATTTCAAAGCTAATAAGGAGAGTTTTAGAACATACCTAAAAGATAATCTTAAAGGCAGCGGCTTAAGAGACAACAATATTAAAAATATTGTCGATGGATATAATGATTTAATTGAAGTATTTTATGATATTGATCTAAATAAAAGTAAACTAAATGATTGCTTTTCGGGCGATACCCAATTATTATCATTCCGGGAGTTTTTCAACTCTAGATTAACGGCATTCTTAACTTATAGAGTTCCCGATAATTTTGAAATCATATACCGCAACCGACCATTAAGTGAGCATTCATTAGGACAAAGAGCTTCGGCATTAATAATATTCTTACTTACACTAAAAGACAGTGATTTAATAATTATTGATCAACCTGAAGATGATTTGGATAACCAAACAATTTATGACGATGTAATAAAAGTATTAAGGAGATTAAAGAATGAAACTCAATTTATTTTTGCAACCCACAATCCCAATATCCCTGTTTTAGGCGATTGTGAACAGATAATTAGCTGCCATTTTCAAGAAGATAAACTTCAAATAACTCAAGGAAGTATTGATAATGGAGAAATAAGGGATGAAATTGTTAATATTATGGAAGGTGGTAATGAGGCATTTAATGAACGAAAAAGGATTTATGAATTATGGAAGCATTAGAATTAATTGAAATTATAAAAAGAGGGGAAGATAGTCACCATCAGTTCAAGGAAAATATTACAAATGCAGAATCATTAGCTGGTGAGATGGTTGCATTTTCTAATTCAGACGGTGGAATGTTAATAATTGGAGTTGATAAAAATGGCTCAATAGTTGGAATACCGAATGAACAGATTGAGAGAATAAACCAACTGATTTCTAATACCGCATCTAACAATGTTCGAAATCCAATAAATCTTTTCACTGAAAATGTGATGGTTGATGAAAAATTACTAACTATAATAAATGTCCCTTTGGGAATTGATAAACCATATATGGATAAAAACGGAGCTGTTTGGGTTAAAAATGGCTCAGATAAGAGACGTGTTACTTCAAAAGAAGAATTAAGAAGATTGTTCCAGAGTTCTGATATAATACACTCAGATGAAATACCAATCCACAATTCAACAATAAATGATTTAGATATTGAATACTTCAAATTATTTTATCATGATGTTTATAATAGCAATCTTGAGGAAATTGATATATCTATTGATAAATTAATGAATAATCTTAACTTGGCAGTAGGTACTAATTTGAATTATGCCGGACTATTAATATTTGGTAAGAATCCTCAAAGGCTAAAGCCACAATTTATTATTAAGGCAGTGAATTTTATTGGAGTAGATGCAGCAGGATCAGAATTTAGGGATAAAGAAGATATTGACGGCAAGATTCAAGAACAATACATTCGAGCAATTGCTTTTATTAATCGAAACCTAAGAAAAATTCAGACTTCAGATTCGTTTAACATTTCAGGACAATTAGAAATACCTAATATTGTATTTGAAGAATTAGTTGCAAATGCTATTATGCACCGTAATTATTTCATCGATTCGCCAATAAGAATATTTATGTTGGATAATAGAATTGAAATTATTAGCCCTGGGGTATTACCAAACAATTTGACTGTTGAGAATATTAAAAATGGTGTATCTGTTATCAGAAATCCTATAATTGCTTCATTTGTTACTAAGAATAATTTAATAAAGTATAGCGGATTTGGCACCGGAGTAATTAGAACTCTTAAGAATTACAAGAATATAGAATTTTATAATGAAGAACAGTTAAATCAATTTAAAGTAGTAATTCAAAGACCGTCTTAATAAGAAATTTTGCTTCCATTACAAAACAACAAAACCCTCTGTGCTATTTTCGAGCAACCATCCGGAAGCCCACGCAAAGGGATTTACTTGTCGATTCAATGGTATAAAACTAATAAAGTATTGTCAATATAGAAAAAAATTATGAAGCTTCACTTTGATGCAAACCAAATATATCAAAAAGACGCGATAAACTCGGTTGTTAGACTATTTGAAGGACAGCCACTCAATAAAGGAGATTTTGAAATTTCAGGCAACGGTGGTGTTTTAACTTTTTCCGAATTGGGATTCGGGAATAATGTTTCTTTGACCGAATCAGAAATACTCAAAAACCTTAATCAGGTGCAAAATGAGAATGAAATAAATCTATCCGAAAAGCTTGAGAGATTTTCTTTCAGAGATAGCAATGGAGATGGGAAAGAAAAACCGGTTGAAACAATGTTCCCGAACTTTACGATTGAAATGGAAACCGGAACCGGCAAAACTTACGTTTATTTAAGAACAATTTACGAACTGAATAAAGTTTACGGATTTTCTAAATTTGTTATAGTTGTACCAAGCATTGCAATAAGGGAAGGCGTATTGAAGAGCCTTCAAATAACTGAAGATCATTTGCAAAATCTTTATAACCGTGTACCTATAAACTATTATGTATATGACAGCAGGCGTTTACCTCAATTAAAAAACTTTGCCACGAGCAATGCAATACAAATCTTAATTATCAATATAGATTCGTTTACAAAAGACACTAACATAATAAATCAATACCGTGACTCAACAAATGGTAAGAAACCCATTGAATATGTTCAGGCTACAAATCCAATTGTTATACTTGACGAACCTCAGAATATGGAAACCGATGCGAGGAAGAAAGGAATTGTGAACCTTAATCCCCTCTTTGTTTTAAGATATTCCGCTACACATAAATACATATATAATCTTGTTTACAAGCTTGACCCGGTAAAGGCATACGACCTTGGCTTAGTAAAACAGATTGAAGTTGATTCTGTTTATTCAGAAAATGATTTTAACGATGCATTCATTCAGCTTGAGAATATTTCATCTGCAAAAACAAAGATAACTGCAAAAATTAAAATTGATGTGAATACTGAAGGCGGCATTAAAAGAAAATCAATTAAAATAGATTCAAAGAAGTATGATTTGTACGAGCTTTCCGGTAAAAGAGATCAATACAAGGACATTCTTATAAACGGAATAAATTATGAAGAGCAGTTTATAGAACTTTCAAACGGGAAAATATTAGGTGCAGGCGAAACGACCGGCGACTTTAGAGACGAGATAATGAGAATCCAAATTCAAAAAGCTGTTGAAGAACATTTTATAAAAGATAAGCAGCTTAGCAAAAAAGGGATAAAGGTATTATCTCTTTTCTTTATAGACAGAGTAGCAAATTACCGAAGCTACGATGAGTCCGGAAATATAATACAAGGGAAGTTTGCAGTATGGTTTGAAGAATCTTTCGAACGCTTTCAAAAGAAATATCCCGGCGTTATTAAGTACGGCAAAATGAAAGTTCATAACGGATACTTTGCACAGGACAGGAGCGGGCATTACAAAGATTCTTTATCCGGAGAATCAAAAGATGACGACGACGCATATCATTTAATTATGAAAGATAAAGAAAGACTGCTGGACGCAAATGAACCGCTTAGATTTATATTCAGCCACTCTGCTTTAAGAGAAGGCTGGGATAATACGAACGTATTCCAAATATGTACGTTAAATGAAACCGCTTCTGTAATGAAGAAGCGGCAGGAAATTGGAAGGGGTTTAAGATTGTGCGTTAATAGTGAAGGATACAGAGTATTCGATAAAAATATAAACCGGCTTACTGTGATAGCAAATGAAAGCTATGAAACATTCGCAAAGACACTACAAAAAGAAATTGAAGATGACTGCGGTGTTCAATTTACAGGTAGAGTTAAAGATAAAAGAGACCGTGTGTCTATAAAATTAAGAAAAGGATTTGAAGTTGATCCAAGATTTTTGGAGCTATGGGATAAAATAAAATATAATACCAAGTACAGGGTAGATTATAAGACTGAAGAATTAATTAGAACTGCTGCTAAAGCAATCAGTAAAATGCCGGAAGTATCAATGCCTTTAATTCGTTCAATTAAAACGGGGGTAGACATTGTTAAAGAAGGAGTGGGTGGGCATCAAATAAATTTTAACTCTTATAAAATTAATGATTATAATACTGTTGTTCCTGATGTAGCAGGCTTTATTCAAAGCAGAACGGAACTTACCAGGTCGACAATAATAAAAATTTTACGAGAGTCGGGAAGATTAAATGATGTATTAAAAAATCCTCAATTGTTTTTAGATATGGCTGTGAAAGAAATAAAAGATGTATTAACAGATTTGATGATTGAAGGAATTAAATATGAAAAGATGGGAGAAGCGGAA
>JAJYOQ010000217.1 GCA_021796135.1 Bacteroidota bacterium | reverse complement strand
GGTACCAAGCATATTGATTTATTAATGAAATAAATTTTACATACCATATAATCTGAGCAAATTAGCTTTTGCACTTTGGAATTGCAAAACAGAGTTCCAATAATCTAATTCACCCTGAATTACTAAACGGTGAGCGTCAAGAACGTCAAGGTTAGTGCCGCTGCCGCCCTTGAAGCGTGCTTCGGATGAAAGATAATTTTCTTCTGCAATTTTAATTGACGATTTATAATCTATCATATTCTTTTTAGATAGCTCTATCTCACTTAATATCGATAAGCGCTGTGTTTGAAGAGCTCTATCAGTTAAATCGACATTAGTTAATGCTTCTTTTTGTGAGATTTCGGCTTGTTGGATCTTACTATTTATTCTCCCCCACGTAAAAAGAGGGACACTAAAAGAAATAAAGACAGAGTATCCGGCATCTTGTTTAATGTTATTTGGTTTTACGCCGAGAACTCCAGCATCACCCGTAATAGAAAGCTGCGGCAGTTTTTCACCTTTTGTAATGTTTATATCGTAACTGCTCTCCTTCGCACGATTTTGCGCAATTTCCAAATCAATCATTTTATTTAAGTCGAGACTTTGAATTATAGATGTATCCATAACCGCGTCTTCATAAAAATTAATTGGTTTATCTATCTTTCTACCAAGCAAATTATTCATACCGAACTTCAATTTTGCAATTTTCTGTTTTGTTGTTTCAAGAGAAATAATTAGATTATTCAAATCTACTCTAGCTTTCAGCACATCACTTTCGGATGCACCTCCACCAGCTTTTAATTGCTCCAACAATCCGAGATACTCATTTAATTCTTTAACACCCTTCCTTTGAGATTCTAACTCATTTTGAGCCTCAATAACTTGATAAAAAAAGATTCTAACCAAATATCGTATTTCGGTTTTCGTTTGTGAAAGGCTTAGATTTTTTCCTTCGACATTAATTGAAGCTTTTTTTATTAAAGCACTGCGAATGCCGCCGTCAAATAAAGTATAATTTGCATTAAGCTGAAGTCCGTATTCACCACCGTTGGTAACTACCGGGTCATAACCATTTTCCGGGGCATATAGATAATGACTACTCCCATAAAGAGAAGGATAAAGATTTGATTTAACTTCTTTTAGAGCCTCCTGGCTTTTTTCAATTTCTTGATTAGCCAAAGTAATATTCTGATTATGTTTCAGTGCAAGTTCAATGGCCTTGCTTAGAGATAAACTATCTGTTTGAGCAAAGAAATTCTGTTGAAATAGTAAACTTATTATGGTAATTAAAATTATATTTCGCATTTGTTTTTCGAGTAGAATAATATGATTCTGAAATAAAAAGGTGCTGCATAAATTTACAAAAACTTAATATGCAGCACAATTTTGAATAATTACTAATCTGCGTTATCGGCTTCTTTTCCTGCTTTTTCAGTCTTCAACAATTTACCCGTTTCATTCAATTTTACTTCATACTTACCGGACTTACTTTCAATTACAAGCTCATAATTCGAAACAGCACCGTGCGTAACTTTTTCTGCCTTTTCAACCTTCAAACCCTTAAATTTTGTTTCAAGGGTATTCATTACAGACGAAGGTAATTGATCAGTTTGGATAGTTTCTTCAATTTCTGTTATTTTCCCTGCGGGTGTTATTAATAAATCAATATGCTTGGTACCTTCCAAGCTTTCAATCTCAAAATTCTTTTTCCCCTTTTCAGTTTCAATGCTTGTGCCCTTAATTACAGCTTTGGGATAAGCTTTATGAAAAGCACTCATAACCACTGCAGGGACGTTTTTTTCACTAATCTTTTTATCTTGTGCAAAAAGATTTATGCATGAAGTAAAAACCACTGTCAGCATTACTATAAAAGAAAGATGATAAAATTTTGTTTGTTTCATTTTAGAACTCCTTAAAATTATATATTGTTAAGGCAAATTTATGTTCCAATTATGAAATGAATATGAAAGCTAAAATCACTTTTATTTAATAAATTTTATAACAATATTCGGAGTGAGCTGATAAGAAAATATAATGACAAAAGGATAAGCACTACTCCAAGACCCGAGTTAATCTTCTTCATCATTTCATTTGTAATTAGTTTTTTTGACCAGAATAGAGTATTTGCCAATACGAAGAGGTAAGTAAAAAGTCCAAAACCCCCAACTGCCAGATAAAGAAGTGAAGTGTGCGGATCAAAATTTTCGACTACACCTAAATCTTTAATGAATTTTTCTCCGATTAACCACCAAATAATCATCATTGGGTTTGTTACAGCTAATGAAAACCCGATAACAAAAGACAATCTTTTGCTTTTCAAGGTAGGGTGACTTAATTCAAGCATATTAGATTTAGCACTATCACGAAATGTAAAGAAAGCAAGCATCCATAAAATAGCGGTAGCAGCTAATCCGAAAACTGCTATTACAACCTTCTCTTTAAGAAAAGGAGCTACTCCAAACATTGCTATAAAACCATACATTAAATCAGAAGAAACAGAACCAAGAGCCACCATTACAGCAGTTCGTCTGTGATTATTTAATGAACGTTTGGCTATTTCAATCTGCGTAGCTCCAATCGGAATAGCCGTTAAAATTCCCATAATGTATGTTAAAACAATAAACCAAAACGTATTCATAAAATATTTATTATCTAAATTATCTATTGGATGAGATTATTGGTGTGAAATATAACTGTTACTGTCTAAAACGGCAAGATGTTTTCCTGTTGATTTTAAATGCTGAAACGATTCAGATATAATTTCGTCAACATCAAGGCCATTAAAACATCGGACTTCTGCGCAAGTTTTAGCTAATTTATTTATGCACGTAATATTTCTACAAGGACTTTTAGAAATGAATGCTCTTGATGGCGCATCCTGATTTGCTGCAAAATATCCCGGGGTTTTTGAATCGAAACCGTACATTCTTGAAGGTGTGCTGCCAAAAATAGAGAATACAGCTGTTTTATTTCTTAAACTCTTATTATTATTTTTTAAGTATTTTCTAGCTGCGGCTAAATGAAGCGGTCCTGTATCACCGGTAATAAAGATGTCAGACAAATCTATTAAAGCAGTAAATACGTCAAGTTTAAAACTATCAGGAATTATTATAATTTTATTTTTTTTGGCTTCGGGCAAAGAATTAAATAATTCAATCTCAATGCCTTTTTCGATTCTGCTTGATCCTAATAAAATCTGACTTGAAGATTCAAGTAGCCTATTTAAAATATCAAATTGGGTGTTGAAAGGTATTCGAGTAAATTTAGCTGTGGTTTCTGGGTTAAACATTATTATGGGGTAATCGGATAATACATGATTTATATTTAAAAATTCTTTAGCATTAGCTACAGCTTCATCCGATAGAAAAACTTTTGGTCCTGTAAATTTGTCTCCGCTTTTATTGTTTAAATTATTACCGATCAATTTTATAATAAAATCATATGCTTTATATGAAATACTATTTATTGATTTTTTGTGTTTTTCGTTTTTAACTAATCCCGCAACCATTAAAGAATAATTAATTACATTATTTTCCCCGAATATTTTATCATTTATCATTGGGCTATAATTAATTATTAGATCATATTTCTTACTTTGTGCAAGCAAGGAAAGTTCCTTTAAATCGTTTTCATTTGGATACGGAGCACCGACAAATAGCCCGTACAAATTAGAGATTTCTTTATTACCTGCTAAGAGTTTAACGGCAGACTTCTTAATAACATAATCTATTTCAGCTTTAGGAAATATTTCCCTGAAAGCTGATACACCGCTAGAACATATAACAGCATCTCCAATATTCAAATCCGAAACCACCAGTATTTTGCTGAAATCTTTGACTTTTCTTATACGGAATTCTGCTTGTTTAGAAAGGAACAATATTAAAAGTCTATTTCCTAAAAGATTTAGAAACACAAAATCAAGAATGCGTGAACCATATTTAGGGAAATAATCAGTAACTATACTTGTAAATTTAAAAAAATTCTTAAATAGATTTTCTTTATTCATCAATGGTCAATAATTATTTTGATTTATTAATTAAAAATATTGAAAAGGAATGCCGTTAACCAATTTAAATTATTTTTTATACCATTTTAAATACATATTGTGATATATATACATAGGTACTAATTAATATCTTAATAATTGTTCATTATTTATTCAGCCTGGCTGCCATTATCCTGTGGATTTTCGTTTGAAGTCTTCTGTTCCTTATAATTATTAAAATTAAATTTGATATTCAGCATAACCATTGGCGCCTGTCTGGTGAAATAATTATAATTATAGAAATCGATCCCCTGAGAAGTAAATTCTCGTTTTCCGGTTTTAAAAAGATCATTAATTTGTAAGATCAATGAAAGTTTCTTTTCCATAAAATCTTGTTTTACGGCAAGATCAGTTACAAAAAATCCTTCCCATTTCCCTTGTGCCGAAACCGAAGGACTATAGTATCTTGTATTTAACTGTAAGTCAGTAGAAGATGTAATTTTAAATACATTATTATTTTTAATACTCCAGTTAAAGCTTTCTTTTGCAAATGAAACGTTGCTAATTGCACCCTGAATTCTGTAGTCATAAAGATCACCCATTAAATTTAACTCCCATAATTTGATAGGATTAAAAAGAATCATAAACTCTGCTCCGATTGAATAGTCGGTACCGACATTTGCTATTGAATTCAATGTTACATTTTCTGCATAAACAGAATTCAGATGTTCGATTTTGTCATGAGTAAACCGGTAATAAAAATCATTAGAAAATGATAATGATCCCAGAAAAGTTTGATACCCTAACTCATAAGAATCAATTAATTCGGGCTTAAGATTAGGATTACCGATTCGGACATTATTTGCATTGAACCAGGTATAAAATGGCTCAAGGTCACCGCCGTCAGGTCGCTCAATTCGCCGTGAATAACTCGCCATTATTTGGGTCCCGTTGGCTAAGTTATATGATGAGTGCAGTGAAGGGAAAAAATCCCATCTATTAAATGAAAATTGTTGATTCGTTTCTTCTAATTTTACAAACTGATAAGTATATTCTGCACGAACACCAATTTGAACTCCCAGACTATCCCATTGATTAGAAAAGATTGAATACGCTGCAAACCGGGTACGGTTAAAATCATTAGTATTGCTAAATTGAGGTTGAAAATCATAATTATAATTGGTTGAGTCAAACAGATATAATTTATTTATATCTTGAGAGATTCTGCTCTGATATTCAGCTCCTGCTGAGAATTTTTCAAACTTAGTAATCGGTAAAACGTAATCAATTTTGCCTCTAATCTGAGTTTGCGGACCAAGCTCTGTAGTTTTTGTTCCGTCTAATTGAATATTATTTTGAGTAGATACCGTCATAGCAGCTTCATTTGAATTATTATGACTAAAGAAAAATTCACCCGTAAGTTCATTCCCTTTCCCCGTAAACATATGAAGATAATTAGCATTCAAAGCGTAAAAAGTTCCTGAATGATTTCCGTTTGTGTTACTTAAATAATAATAAATATTAGCATCAACATTAGACCACTGATCATAGTTCAACGTAGAATTCCTATGAAATGACCTAGCGCCGTATCTTGCGCCTAAAGATAGATTATCATTTTCGCTCAAATTAAAATTAATTCCTCCTCTTATTCCCGACAAAATTCTTTGCCATAGCATACTACCGTTCGAATTAAGATAAGAAATCGTATTCCCAATGATAAATTGCTTTTCTTGTAAGTTTGTTCCGGGAAAGGATCTATGATTAAAGTCCAAACCAAAATCATAGCTAATTAAATTAGTTTTGTATTGAAAGAGAAAACTGCCTCCGAATTTATCATTCAAACCGCCGGTAATATCAACGATTCCGCTTAGTCCTAAATTAGTATTTTTCTTAAGAATAATATTAATAATGCCGGCTGTTCCGCTAGCATCATATTTAGCTGAAGGATTTGTTATTACTTCGATATTCTTAATTGAACTTGCAGGTATCTGCTGAAGCGCATCTTGTGCAGACATAACTGACGGACGCCCGTCAATTAAAACAGTAAAATCAGTGCTTCCTCTGAGACTAACGGTTCCATCGATATCTACGCTGACTGAAGGTACATTTTGAAGTACATCTGCTGCAGTACCTGACATTGCGGTCTGCATTTGACTAACATCTATTACTTTTTTGTCCAATTCATATGATATAGGTGATCGTTTTCCCTCGATCAATACGTTTTGCATTTTAATTGCCGAAGGATTTAAATAAATTTTCCCTAAATCTATAGCTGTATTTGATTTGTTAATTAAAATTTTATCAACTTTATTTCGGGCATATCCGACAAATTGGACATATAAATAATATTCTCCGGGTTTAATTTCTTTTAGAGTAAAATTTCCTTCATTATTTGTAACAGCACCGGTTATTTGCGCATTATTTTTTTTATTAAAAAGAATAACATTTGAAAATTCTACCGGTTTTTTTGTCGATTCATCAATAACTTTACCCGTTATTGTCCCTTTTATTATTGATAAACTTTTCTGCTGGCTAAATGTATAATTAAAAAGAGTGAATATTGAAATTAGTATAATCGGTATTTTTCTTTGCATTTTACTTCTAAAATTGGATAATAAAAGGGTTAAGTTACAAATCAAACATGAAAATAAGATGAAAAATTATGCGAAATTAATGGGAAGTATCACCCTAAAAATGGTTTTATTTCCGGCATCGCTTTCAATATTTACTTCTCCCTTATGTAAATCTATAATATCTTTGGCAATTGCCAAGCCCAGCCCGTGTCCGCTTATTTCAGCGCGGATCTCATTGGACCTATAAAACCGGTTAAATATAAAAGGCACCTCTTCGGGACTAATTCCGCGTCCGATATTTTCAAAACATATTTGTATTTTATTATTAGATATTTTTTGCAGAGTTATTGTAACTATTTGGTTATCGAAAGAGTATTTAATTGCATTATCGATTAAATTTAAGAATACACTTTTAATTTTTTCTTTATCGGCATATATTTCTATTGGATCGACTACTTTAT
>JAJYOQ010000216.1 GCA_021796135.1 Bacteroidota bacterium | reverse complement strand
GAGCCAGGTATTATGAAAGCTCATCAGGAAGGTGGCTAAGTGTAGACCCGCTGGTAAGCAAGTATCCAGGATGGAGTAGTTATAATTATGTAATGGATAATCCGGAAAGGAATGTTGATCCGGATGGATCGGACTTAGATGAATTTAATTTAGATCAACAAAAAGGTACAATAACCAAAATAAGCGACAAAGGAGGAAATAAAACAGACTATTATAACATTGGCACATATGATAAGAAGGGAAATTTTAATACCGATCAAGAAGTCGCAATTGCAAGAGAAAGTGGCGCAATAAATAGTTTCAGATTTTGGGAATCGGACAAATCCACAATCAGTGTATTTAATATTCCCGGGACAAATATTAGCGGTAATATATTAGAACCACCAGGGCCGTCTACTGCTGTTGCAAATATTGATCGTAGGATACCTGAAGGAAGTTACAACCTTATGAAAAATAATGGTGGAACTGAATTTCCGAATAATTTTAGATTATTTAATGGTAATGTAAAAGCTAGCAGAGGCATTTTGATACATCTTGGGAATTTCCCTAAAAATACACACGGGTGCTTATTACCTGGAAGTGGTTGGAAACCAGATTATATCACTGGCGGAACAAGTGAAAATACGGTACTTAGAATTAATAGTTATATAAATAATACTGGAGTGCAAAATGTCAAATTCAATATTTTCAATGTTATACAATAGAGGAGCCAAAATATCTTTTATTATATTAACTTTTTTATATACTCTTTGTTATCCAAGTTATGCAAGAGAAGATTGTTTGCACAAAGAAAAAATAATTGTGCAAAACACAACCTTGTTAACTGTTAATGAACAAGCAGATAGTTTGAAAAAATACGGAGATTTAATCCTTCACTATAAAGGCAAAGAAAAAGCAAAATATGAAATCTTGTTTTTTAAATATTTCCCAGACACCTTTAAAAGGTTTAATAAAATATATGGTTTTATTGAGATATCATCGGACTCGGCTGTTTTTATGCCTCTCTATAGTTCTAACCATATTGAAAAAATATTACCAAATTTATATGCAGTTAACAAGGAAACTTATTATAAAAAACTTATCAATGTTTCCCTTGGTGGACATTGGGAAGGGGACCAAGTTGGTGTTCTTCAGAATGTGTTGATAGGCAAAGTAAAAGATAATTTAAATCTAACGATGAAAATATTGAAAACTCTTAATGATGAACAAATAAAAAGCTTTTGGCTATTCTTTTTCGATATGGAAAACCCATCAGCAGTTGACTTATCTTTCTTAAACAAAATAAAAGATAAAAATATTAATAGGATAATTATACAAGCCAGGAAAGAAGACAAAATTAAATGGTCGAAAGAATAGCCAGGTCTTTTTGAATTACATTTCTAATTTAACATACAATATTTTAAGTTCAGCTAGAATTTTTAACCGATTAATAAATGAAATTAAATAATATTTTACTGCTAATAAATATATTCTTAATTCAAAGACCTTCAGTATTGCTTAATAAGTTCCACAACAATTTAATTAATAAGACAGAGCGCGAGTTTGGAGTTATAGATTTTAATACACTTGTCCCAAAGTTCTTTAACCTATACGGCAATGGCTTGATAGGCAGAGTAGAGTATCATTTTTAGCTTCAAAGAAAACGATAAAAGGAATTTAGAGATGAAAATAAGCAAGAGAAGCAGTGTTTCAAGAAAAATAAGAGATATTCTTATCTTGACATTATTTTTTAGTGTAGTTATTTTAGCTCAGCCGGTAGTAACAATAACCGGCGTAACACCGGCATCAGGTACAAAATTAGTGCCGGTTACAGTAACGGTTTATTTCACGTATAGCCAGATAGGCACGGTAACAGTATCATTGGATGGAACAGTAGTCAATACACAAAATCCAACGAGTTCAGGCTACAGCGGAACGGCAATGACAATAATAACGTGCGGTATACACACGATAAAAGTATCCGAGAGCTTTTATAACGGAACCGGATCAACCAGCCAAAGCTATGACGCAGGAAGCCTGGTAAGATATTATTACATAAAGGATCACTTAGGCGACATAAGACAGACGCTTGACCATACTGGAACTATAGTAGCCGCACAAGACTACTACAGTTATGGAGAATATATAAGAAGCTATAACCAAGGACTATCGAATGACCTTTATAAGTTCACGGGCAAAGAACGTGACAATGAAAGTAATTTAGATTATTTTGGAGCCAGGTATTATGAAAGCTCATCAGGAAGGTGGCTAAGTGTAGACCCGCTGGTAAGCAAGTATCCAGGATGGAGTAGTTATAATTATGTAATGGATAATCCGGAAAGGAATGTTGATCCGGATGGCGCTGACTTAGGCTGGTATGATGATGGAACTGGGAAACCCATATTTAGAGCTGATATTCATAGCCAGGCTGACTTAGATAAAAATGGAATAAAAGGAGATTATATTAGTGAACAATTTACAGCAATTGATACGAAAACAAATACAGAGATGTTGTATGGAATTAATGGAGGGCCACCAACCCCTTTTATGCCGCTAATGAATGAAGTGCTGGTTTCAGGTAAAAACGAGTCAAGTGGTAATGTCTATATAAATGAATTTAATGCTATTATAGCAACAACGGGTGCCTCCGCACAAGTAATGGAAGGCATATTGAAACTTGATAAAGGGGTAGAGTTTGCTGCTCCGGTGTTTTCTAAAACAATGAAGGGGATTGGAAAAACATTAGGATATACTAATGCTGGAATTTCTTTTGTTAAATTGATGCAACATCCATCTTGGACAAATGGTACAGAATTAGGTATAAATATAGGTGTTTCTTTGTTAGATTCTTCTAATCCTTATGTATTAGGTGCATCAATTGGTCTAGGGGTTATGAGCGCAACTGGACTCGATGATAAAGTGTTAAATAAAATTTATGATGAAAAATGAAAAAATATAATTTCAGCAATGCAATAATTTATTGTTTGTATAAATATTATAAAAAGGATCTATTTCAAGCAAGAATAGCCTTTTGTATATATACCCTTCTATTTTTGGGTCCTCTAATGTTTTTACTAGATAAATTAATGAACTTTGGAATTTTTAATTCTGTTAGTAAACTTAATTATTTTGAATTTTTCATTTTTATCTCTATTCCACTTTTTATAATAGTGCAATGGTTGACGCTGAAGAACTATGAGATAGAAAAAATAACAGAAGATGAAGGAGAGAAGCTAAGGAAAAGAGGTAAAAAATATATACTTTTATTTCTGTTTATTTCTGTAGTAATGATAACAATTCGAATTATAATTTTTAAAGTGTCAAGAACATAGTTACTTATGAAAAAATATATTTTTATTGTACAGTTTAAATAGCTGCAAAACATTACAATTACAAAATGGATCGTCACGGTAGTATACGTATGACAGTATACGCAAACAGTACAGAACCCGGGAAGTCTTAACCTGACAACAAATTATGTTTATAATGCAAATGATGATTTACTGAGTACAACAGATCCCACCAACAAACAAACAAATTATACTTATAATACATTAAAAAAATTAACACAAAAAACCTCACCGGATGCAGGTACTACTCAATATTTGTATGACAAGAACGGGAATTTGAGGTTCATTAAGGATGCGAACCATAACGGGATCTCTGAGAACTCCGTTTATTTAGCCGCCGTTGGAAACACAAGCGGCAGTTTTACTCTTACAATGCCAGGCACTGTGAGCCTTTATGCCCAACCGAATGCTGGTGGTAGCGGGATGTACTGCACTATAACTATAAAGCCACACGGATCTTCTGCTGTGTTAGCTACAATTACCTCTACTTCTACTACCGTTAGCTCTTCTGTTTATTTGCCTATTGGTACATTTGATTTTACCATAACTATTTATAACGGCAACTATACTAATCATATCTCCTGCAATACAGGTTACGAATTTAAGTACTTTAAATATGATGCCCTTAATAGAGTAACAGAAGAAGGAGAATATAACTCTTCATCGGTTAACGCAGATTTCAATCAGACAAATGCAAACAACCCGGCTTTCCCTAATACAAGTACATTGGTATGGAAACAATATTTTTACGATCAGCCGAGTACAGCAGCAATGGCCGCAGGACAAAGGAATCTTCACGGAAGATTATCCTATGTAGAAGCATACAAGTTTGGAAATGCCAGCACGATTTATTATTATTCATATAATGAAACCGGAAGAATAGAATGGATAGTCCTATCAAATCTTGGCTGGTATCAGAAAAAACTATCCTATAGTTATGATATGCAGGGAAACGTAACAAAGAAAGATTTTTATGATTACGATTGGCGAAATGGAGATTTTAATACGACATATTCGTACGATAATTTAAACAGAATGAGCAAGGCAAGTACACAATATGCAAACGGTACAACAGTACAGGAAGGACTGTATAAGTATTACGCAAACGGAAAAGTGCAGAGGCTGCAGCTTGGAGGTGCCCAGGGAGTTGACTATACCTATAATACAAGAGACTGGCTTCAGATGATAAATCATCAAAACTTAGGGAATATATACAATGGTCAGCCGCAAGATCCGGGAAGAGACGGATTTGATTCAGGTCTTCCGGCAGATAAGTTTGGAGAAGTAATCGGCTATGATATATCGGGACATATAGGTGCAGCACAGGGAGCAAAACAAGAATACAATGGTAACATAAGCTGGCAAATGTACCAGATGAGCGGAGTACTTTTTAATGGTTACGGAGTAATTGGCGATTCATATGCATATGACAATGCAAACAGATTGGACAGCGCAAATTTTGGATACTATACTAATGCATGGTTGCCAACAAGTGCTTATGATGCAAATTATAGTTACGACAATGCGGGCAACTTTACAGCCTTACAGCGAAATGGAAATACCGGCAGAAATCAGGATAACCTTAGTTATAATTACACAACCGGAACAAACAGACTTTCATCAATAAGTGGATCAACTTCTGCCGCATATACTTATGATTCAAACGGAAACGTAATATCAGACAGTCACAGAGGAATAAGTTTCATAATAAACAGCCCCGACAACATGCCGTTGTCAGTATACATGACAAACGGTCAGATAGAGTATTATGAGAACGATGTATACGGCAGACGCACAAGTGTTTCAGATGCAAGCGGAAACTATAACAGTTATTATTACGGAGCAGATGGTAAGACAGAAGCAATATGTCTTTTGCCATACAGTTCTAACTTGACATATAACATACTAGGAGCCGGAGGCGATAATATAGGACAAGTAAAAATAGCAAACTATTCCGTAACGGGAAGGTATTATTATCTTAAGGATCATTTGGGCAGTATAAGAATGACAGTAGACGTAAACGGAAATATAGTAGGCTATGATGACTATTATCCTTATGGCATGCAGATGACAGGAAGAAGTTACACATCGAGTGCTGATCAAAGGTATAAGTTCACGGAAAAAGAATTAGATGCACCTGATGGTCTATATTATTTTGGCAAGAGGTATTATGATCCATTTCGTGGACAGTGGCTTCAGGTTGATCCGATGGTCAGCAAATATCCAGGCACTTCTCCTTATGATTACGTCCTCAGCAATCCAATAAGATTAGTTGATCCTGACGGCTCGGTTACTTATATGATAGATGGTGTAGAAGTAGACCAGGAAATCGGACAGCAACTGGCAGAAGAATATCAACAGAGTCAGCAATTACAACAAAACAATAATCAGAATGATAATGGCGACAATGCACATCAAGTTACTACAAAGGATATTGTAAATCGCGAAGAAGAATATTTCAAATCAAAATTGACAGGGCTGAGTGATTTAGTATCTAAAACGAAAACCAGTATTAATAGTTTTTTCGAAGACGCATATACAACTGTTTATGGATTTGGACCGGAATATTTGAATACAACATCAGACTATATAACTCTTGGCGGGATAGTAGTTGGAGGAATATCATTATCTACCGGACAGGCAGAATTTGGATTGCCTATAATCGGCGGTTCATTTCAGCTAAGTACAAATTTAGACATAGCTGCTACCGTTTTAACTTTTATTGACTATGCCGTTAATGGAGGGACGAAACTTGAATACAGAGCTTCAAATCAATTACAACGACTTTTAATGGGTGGTGGTTTTGGAGAGACTATTAAAGCAATCACTAATATAATTCCAACTTATTATCCAATTTATTCACCAATAATTTTTTAGCCAGAAATTATGTCTTCATGGAAGGATGTACTTATAAAAAAATTAGATGATTTGTGCTACCATTTAGGAATTGACCCGGTTCTCCCCATATTATTGGTAGTATTGCTTATAAGTATTAATAAATTGAAACATGTTAAAATCTGGAATGACCTCAGCGTATCGGAAAAAAATTGGGACATTGTTATTTGGACAATGTCATTATTAGGTTTTCTTTTCTTTTTTATAAAACTTATTAGAGGTAATTGACAAAATTACCTATCCACAAGTAATATTCTTAATTCTATGAGTTGGTAATTCATTAAAGAGATAAAAGGCAATGTATAAATTTATTATTCAGTATATACTCCATTTCATTTTTAGGTGAATTATATGCCATCATGGAAAAATGAATTTAGCAAAATGTTCATCCGGTTCTTTCAGTCTCTGGGAGAAGTATATCAGCTCTTTCTCAGAAAATATTACCGAAGGAGCATATATTACAGGCGTAGGATTTAGTTTAATGGGGGCTCCACAATATGGCATACCAATTATTGCAGGAGGAGGTGCCGTATCTACAGTCTTGGATGCAACGGGGACTGGACTTACATTGATAGATTGGGTTATAAATGGTAGTAGTGAAAGAGCTGATAGATTAGGCAGTGCAGCATTCAATCTTGCTACAGGTTATGTTATTGGGAAAGGGCTAGAAAAATCTACTGAAACTATAGGAAAAATGGTTCAAGAATTACTAAAGTTTAATATTATAGTACCTATCTTATGAGAAATGAAATTAGTAAAAATTTATATGATTTATCTTTAAAATTAGGG
>JAJYOQ010000215.1 GCA_021796135.1 Bacteroidota bacterium | reverse complement strand
CAGCTCCGGAAGGGTTGAAAGATAAAGGTATATGTAAGTCAATTATATTTTTAATGAATCTTATTCATTAGCAATACAAACATCAACATACTCCATTAGCGGAATCATTACTGATTGTGCTTCTTTAGTAGTCCATAATTTTGCCCGGTAATTTAAATCGGCACTTATTATGACTCCATTTTTCTTAGCAACTTTGCATGCGACAATCAAACTCTCTTGAGCTTCTTTTCCCAAAGCAGGAGTTATTCCAGTCCAGTGAAACCATTTTGCATTTTTAAATACCTCTTCCCAGTTAAGCTCATTATTCTTTAGTGTTGTGACTGCAGAACCTGATCTATCATAAATAACTTTTGAAGCTCTTTGACTTGCCCCGGTCTCAAGAAAATAAATTCCAACTCTATCTCCGCCTCTAACAATATAATCATCCTTCACACCAAAACGTCTCAAGCTGTTAACCGCGGCTTGCCCTATTTCATGTTTCGGCAATTTTGAAACGAAATAACTCTCAAATCCGTAATTTGATAATGCAACCGCCACATTAGCTTCCCCGCCTCCGTAATTTGCATCGAAGCTTTGCGACTGCACAAACCGGCTGAATCCCGGAGTTGAAAGTCTAAGCATTATTTCGCCCATTGTTACTACCTTAAATGACATTCTTTCTTCCTTTTAATTATTTTCTTTTTATTAATAAATTATAACATTTAAATTCTTCAAATCCTCTTCCCTGCTGTCTGGTATCGACAATTTCTTGGGAATAATCTCTATACTGTGTTCTCAGTGTTAATATCAATGAATTTCGGCTTTCGCTTTGTTTATGCTTTCCATTAATATCTTTGCATTAGCTGTCAAGGTTTTATAATCTTCCGTGGCTATTGCCTTTTTATCAAGCAGCGCAGTGCCAACACCCACGGCGCAAGCGCCTGCTTTCAACCAATCACCGGCATTCGTCAGGCTGACACCGCCGGTAGGCATTAATTTTAAGTGAGGCATTGGTGCAAGAATGCCTTTGAAGAAAGCCATTCCGACTACATCTGCAGGAAAAACTTTAACAATATCTGCACCTGCTTCATAAGCAGTTAGAATTTCTGTCGGTGTAAAAGCTCCCGGCATTGCAGGTATATTATTTTTATGTGCGGTTTCTATAATTTCCTTTTTGAAGATTGGGCTTACGACATATTTTGCTCCAGCGTCAATCGCTTTTTGTGCGGTATCAGAATCCAGTACCGACCCGACTCCAACTTGCATATAGCTTCCTAAAACTTTACTAGCCTCTTCTATCATCTTAATTGCGTTTGGAACAGTCATTGTTATTTCGATAGCTGAAACTCCTCCGGCATAAATTGCTTCCGATACTTTCATAAGTTTAGTAGGATCGGTTAACCTCACAACAGCCACTGCTGAAGCTTTAATTAGCGAGTTTACTATTTCTTGTCTCTTCATTTTTTCTCTTTTTAATATTACTAATTTTTACCCTATAGTTCTTGCATTTAATAATTCTTCAATTGCAGGCTTCATTCCAAGACTGTCAATAGATTTGTAATAATATGAAACTATTTCCGTCAAACCGTCTATCTTGTTCAGATCCAAATTCCAGAAATTCACGTTGCCAAGGACAGACTTCACAACAGCATCATAGTCATGAATGTTTTCTAAACTCTTAAAGTATTTCATTACCTCTTCGTCATCTTTCAATGTGAATTGCCTTGAGCCATTTTGCGGTAATTTATTCAAACTATACCCTCGATAAAACCAAATCAGCGAAGCTAGTGAAAATGAAAGCGCTTCGGGCACATGTTTATTCATTTCAAAATATTCTAATATTGAAGGAAGAACGCGTACCTTAAATTTCGAAATAGAATTTAATGTTATGCTAATTAAATAATGCTTTATAAACGGATTTTGAAATCTTTCGATTATTTCTTGAGCAAAATCCAATTTCTTTTCTTCAGGAAAATCAAGCGTCGGTATAATTTCCTTGAATAATCCTTCTGAAATATAATTTCCGATAACTCTGTCTTCCACACTTTGTTGCACTGTGTCATTGCCTGATAAGAATGAAGGAATTGTAAACATTGTGTGCGCGCCATTTAATATTCTTACCTTTAGGTTTCTGTAAGGCTGAATATCATCCGTCCAAACAACATTTAGTCCGGCTTGAACAAAGGGTAATTCTTCACTCGCTATTCTATTTCCCTGAATTACCCATAGATGAAAAACTTCAGCAGAAACGATTATATTATCTTCATAACCTAATTTTTTCGTTAAGCTTTCAATTTCATCTTTCGGATAACCGGGAACGATTCTGTCAACAAGTGTATTATAAAAATAATTACTTTCTTGAATCCAACGTATGAATTTACTGTCTAATTTCCAATCTAAGGCGTGCTGCAAAATATATTGGTGAAGCGTATCGCCGTTGTCTTTAATCAATTCACAAGGAATAATAATCATTCCTTTGTCTTTAGCACCGTCAAACTTCTTATATCTCTCGTATAAAAAAGCAGCTACTTTTGCAGGAAATGTATCCGGGCATTCACCTTCCGGAAAAGGAATTTTCGAATAGGATATTCCTGCTTCAGTAGTATTAGATACTATTACACGCATGTTGGGATTTGAAGCGCAATTCAGAAATTCACTCCAGTTAGTATAAGGATTTATTCCCCTGCTTACCGATGTTATTATCTCGGTCTTTTCAATCTGCTTTCCGTTTTGTATCCCTCTAAGAAGAAGTGTGTATAGTCCGTCTTGCTTATTAATTTCATCTATCATTCCCCCTTTTAGCGGCTGAACAATAACTACTTTTCCGTTAAAGAGTCCTTTTTTATTCAATTCGTTAAAATGCCAATCAACAAAGGCTCTTAAAAAATTACCTTCGCCAAATTGTAATACGCGCTCCGGCATCTCATCATGTGGACCAATTACGATGTTATTATTTAATATTGTATTTGATTCTATTAGTTTTTTATTTAGCAGCATTTATCCGTCTGTACTTTTTGAAGTGAATTAAATTTAGGTTGGTAAGAGCTAAAGGGTCACGCCTTCTTTCCAGATTGCAATTTCTTTATTTCCATTAATTTCATTCTTGGTGTTAACTTTTCCTGAAGCAATATCAATTATTAGCCTAAGTAGTTCTTCGGTTAGCTCGTCCATATTCTTTTCTCCCGTAAGTAATTTACCGGCATTAAAGTCAATCCAGTTAGGCTTCCTCTCAAATAGATCTGAATTTGATGAAATCTTTATGGTGGGGACAGGGAATCCTAACGGTGTCCCTCTACCCGTAGTAAATAAGATTAATGTTGCTCCACTTACAGTCATAGCAGTCGCAGAAACTCCGTCATTACCTGGCGCTTTCAATAATGCCAGACCTTTTTCCTCAATTTGTTCCCCGTAATCTAAAACCTGGTTTATCTGAGTAGTCCCGCCTTTTTGAATGGCACCTAGTGATTTCTCTTCAAGCGTAGTTAATCCTCCATCCTTATTCCCGGGAGAGGGGTTTTCATAAATTACTTGATTATGACTTATAAAATATTCCTTGAAGCTATTTATCATTTCGACAATTTTATTATAAACTTCTATTGATTTAGCTCTGTTCATCAACTGCTGTTCTGCACCAAACATTTCAGGGACTTCAGAAAGAATTACTCTGCCGTTTTGTAAGGATAATATATCGGTAATTCTCCCCACTAATGAATTTGCAGATATTCCTGAGAAACCATCGGATCCTCCGCATTTCATTCCAATCGTTAAATCAGATACAGGGCATTTTACCCGGATGTCATTTTTTATTATTTCAAAAAGTTCACCGGCTAACTTGATGCCTTCTTCAATCTCATCTTTAACTTCCTGAGAATTAAATGATTTTAGTCTCTCTTCATCTACTCCCTTTGCTAAGCTTAAAAGAGATTTCATCTGGTTATTTTCACAGCCCAAACCGATTACTAAAACTCCTCCGGCATTAGGATTTCTCATTAATCCTGACAAAACTTTCTGTGTGTTTGTAAGATCATCTCCGAGCTGGCTGCATCCGTAAGGATGAGCAAATGCAAATACTCCATCAAAATTTTCTGATTTGTATCTTTCATTGCAAATCTTCGCTATTCTTTCAGCTGATGTATTTACACATCCTACTGTGTTTATAATCCATATTTCATTTCGCGTACCGACTTTTCCATTTTTTCTCTTGTAGCCTTCGAATGTCGGAATATTCAGCAATTCTTTACTTTTTAAGAAATCAGTATGCTCATATTTATAACTTATAATATCACTAAGATTGGTTTTGACATTGTGAGAGTGTACCCATTCACCCACTTTGATTCTTTCAGTAGCATGCCCAATTATATGCCCGTACTTAACAATATTTTCTCCCTCTTCAATATTCCTTATAGCAATTTTGTGTCCCTGATTAATGTCATTTAGAATTTGAATTTCAACATTATCTACAACTATCTTTTCATCTTTTGCAATTCTTGCAATCGCAATTGCTACGTTATCATTCGTATGTATTTTTATAAATTTGGGTTTCATATCTTACTCAGTAATTTTGCCTATATCGTTTACTTTATCGATTACTATTTTAGAACAAAAAAATTTCTCTACCTTAAATACCATTTAATCCGGTTTTTGAAAGTGAGATCATTCCTTTACCTGAACAAGTTTCTCTCAATAGAAGCTCGGTAGGGATTTCAATATGCTTAGGCTCAAATGAATCTATGTTCCTTATGTGATCCAATGTTACCTCAACCGCCTTCTTACCAAGCATTTCTGTTGGCTGATTTACACAACTTAATGATGGTGAGATAAACCGGTTTACATCACTATTTCCAAAACACATAATATCAATGTCATCTGGAATTTTTAATCCGACTTCCTGAACTGCTGCATATACCCCTAACGCAACAGGATAAGTAACCGTAAAAAGAAATTCTGGCAAATTATTATTGTTGTACATTTGCATGAAACCACGATAGCCGGCTTCTTCTCCAAAACTACCATGTATTACCCAATCAGGATTAATTTCAACACCGTATTGTTTCATTGCATCTTCGAATCCCTGGTATCTCTTTAAGCCGATGTTGATTTCATGAAATCCTGCTAAGTGCCCGATCTTTGTGTAACCTAGTTTTATCGCATGTTCAATTGCCTGAAATGCCCCACCTCTATCATCCACAGTTACTGAGCTAGTATTTGGAATATCTAATATTCTATCTATAAAAGTTAAAGGTATTCCTTGTCTCTTTACTTTTTCAAAAATCGCCAGGTCGTGTGTTTGTTGAGTAATGGAAACAATTAGCCCATCAACACGCATAGCAAGTAGTGATTCTATATGCTTTGTTTGCCTTTCTTCACTTTCTTGCGAAACAGTTAAAATTATCTCATAATTATTATAAAAGGCAGCATCATATATTGATTCAATAACTGCGCTGAAAAAAAAGTGAGCAATTTTGGGTATTACAACTCCAATTGTATTTGAATGTCGCGATGACAAGTTTCTTGCCATATAATTTGGCGTATACCCCAACTCCTCAGCTACTTTTTTTACAAGCAGAGTAGTCTCTTTTGAAATGTCCGGATGACCTCTTAACGCTTTAGAAACAGTTACTTTAGACACCTTTAGTTTCTTTGCTATATCGTCTAATGTAATATGTTGACTTTTCTCCAATTTATTATCTCCGGTCGAATAATTTTAACTTTTAATACTGTGTAATATATGTTTATTACATTTTATCTAAAAGTGACATAAGAACTTTATCTATATCAGTTTGCAGATTTTTATCTCTTTTAACTATTTTCTTATAGCTTGTATGCCTTCTTTACTAATCCATAAGCTAATGCGTAACTTAATTCTTTTGCTTCATCTATATCAATTATATGCTTTGCCGTTAGCCCGGCAAGGAAGTTTGAGTCAACTCTTCTTGATAAATCATGCCTTGCCGGAATTGACAGAAATGCCCTGGTATCATCATTAAAACCTACAGTATTATATATTCCCGCTGTTTCAGTTACATTTTGTCTGAACCGGGTCATTCCTTCTATACTGTCATGGAACCACCATGATGGACCTAATTTCATTGCTGGATAATGCCCGGCTAGTGGCGCAAGTTCTCTAGCATAGTTTGATTCGTCAAGTGTAAAGACTATTAATATAAGTCTATTGTCGTTTCCATATTTATTCAAAAGCTCATGTAAGTTCTTAGTATATTCGGTTTGGAGTGGAATGTCTGCACCTTTATCTAAACCAAATCTTTTGAATATCCTTTCATTATGATTTCTCATTGAACCGGGGTGCACTTGCATAACTAAGCCGTCTTCAATACTCATCCTCGCCATTTCCATCAACATGTTTGCAGTAAATAAAGTTGCTTCTTCTTCTGTTGCTTTACCTTTTAATGCGTGCTGAAATATATTCTCAGCTTCTTTATCGCTTAGTTGATGAGTGTATGGCGAAACTATTCCTTGATCTGTCGAAACAGCACCCACGGATCTGAAATATTCCCTTCTGTTTTCAATAGCACTTATGAAGTCCTTATACGTAACCACATCAGTCTTGCTTGCCTGGCTTAGTTTGTCTATTTCATTCTTCCAACTTGAACCGGTTATATTTACTGCTGCATCAGGACGAAAGCACGGAATTACTCTTCCCTTCCAGCCTGACTCCTTAATTTTTTTATGGTACTCAAGTGAGTCTGGAGCACCGTCCGTTGTTGAAAGTACTTCAATCTTAAATTTATCAAACAATGTCCTTGGAAGAAATTCTTTTGTTTTAAGTTTTGCAGACATTAAATCGTAAATCTTATCTGCATTCTTTGCATTTAATTTCTCATTTATACCAAATACTTCAACCAGTTCATGCTTTAACCATACACCCGTTGGCGTACCCGCAAAGAGGTAAAAATTTTCAGCAAATATATTCCAAATTTTCCTGTGATCTCTTTCAACTTCTGAGCCGTCTTCGGTAGGAATACCTAGTATAACGTTTCAATAAAATATTTACATTTAATAAAAAAGATATTATCTTTACCTTCAAAAAAAAGATCG
>JAJYOQ010000214.1 GCA_021796135.1 Bacteroidota bacterium | reverse complement strand
CAAAGCTGTCTGACCTTGAACAGGGAACTGCTAAAACTGTTATCAAGGAAATAATGGAAAGTATTAAAGAAAAATTTTCCGATGAAAAAATAATTGATTATCTGTCTCAGGCTGAAGAAAATATCCTTAATAATATCCAGATATTTAAAGGAGTTAAACCGCAGGGTGAAGAAACTCCGGAAGGCTTTCAAATAGATTACTTCAAAGAATATGAAGTCAACATAATTTTAGATAATAGCGAAACAAAAAGCTGCCCCGTGATTATTGAAACTTCTCCTACTTATGTTAATCTGTTTGGAGCTGTCGAAAAAATTTCGGACGGACGCGGCGGCTGGTATAGCGACTTTACTAAAATTAAAGCCGGTTCATTCCTTCGTGCAAACAGCGGCTATTTAGTATTAAATGTCAAACATCTTTTTGAAGAACCCGGAGTCTGGCGGACTCTAAAAAGAGTTTTAACCTATAGAAAACTAGAGATTCAGGATCTGCACAATTATTTTCAAATAGCTCCTTCAACTCTTAAACCGGAACCAATAGATATAGATACTAAAGTTATTTTGATCGGTAATGATAATATATATTCTATTTTAGCTAATTACGAAGACGATTTTAAAAAAATATTTAAAGTTAAGGCAGATTTTGATTATGAAATTAAACGCACTGATGAAGTATTGGTACAATATGCGCGCGTAATTAAAAAATTAATAGCTGAAGAAAATCTTCACGAGTTTGATAAAACTGCAATATCATACTTGATTGAACTCGGCGCCAAATATGCAGGTCAAAAGAATAAACTTACAACAAGGTTTTCTAAAATTGCCGACTTAGCCAGAGAAGCTAATTTCTGGGCTACTGATGATGGATTCGATATTGTTAGCTCCGATCATGTTCGAAAAGCTTATAATCTCGGAAAAGAAAGACACGGATTACTTGAATCTAAAATTAATGATATGATTGAAGAAGGAACTGTTCTAATAGATACATCGGGAGAACGAATCGGGCAAATTAATGGACTGGCAGTCTATGATGCAGATTTTTATTCTTTCGGCAGACCGACGAGAATTACCGCTACCGTATCGCTCGGAAGCGGAAGTATTATTAATGTAGAACGTGAAGCCGGAATGAGCGGGAAGCACTATAATAAGGGTGTCCTGATCATTTCTGGTTATTTCAGAGAAACCTTCGGTCAGAATCTGCCGTTATCTTTTAATGCAAATCTAGTCTTTGAACAATCCTACGGTACTGTGGATGGGGATAGCGCCTCATGTGCTGAAATATTTGCTCTTTTATCGACCTTATCTGGATTACCGATAAATCAATCAATAGCTGTAACGGGTTCACTGAACCAAAAAGGTGATGTTCAACCTATTGGCGGAGTGAATGAAAAAATTGAAGGATTTTATGATGTTTGTAAGGCGAGGGGCTTAAACAAAAAACAAGGTGTTATAATTCCGGTTCAAAACATAAAGGATTTAATGCTTCGGGATGATGTAATCGAAGCAGTAAGAAAAAAAGAATTCTATATCTATACTATTGAAAGAGTAGAAGAAGGTATTGAAATTCTTACTGGTGTAAAAGCCGGTAAAAGAATTGCAAGAGGAAACTATGAAGCAAATACAGTTTTTGATTTAGTAGAAAAGAAAATAATTGATCTTTATACAAAGTCCAAAGCAAATAAACTAATAAACAATACAACTCAAATAAAGAAAAAAAATAAATAATGGACTTTTCAACAAAAAATATATCCAAAACAAAGATTTTATGCACGTTAGGTCCTGCTACGAGCACAGCTAAAATGATTGATGAGTTAATCCTCGCCGGTATGGACGGTGTAAGATTAAACTTTTCACATTCAAACTATGATGAATTTGAAAAAATATTTCAGGAAATCGATAAAGCCTGCGTGGATGAAAAAACTCCCCTTTCAATATTAATGGATTTGCAGGGACCTAAAATGAGAATAGGCGAGTTATCTTTGCCTGAAATCGAAATCCTGACTGGCGGCGAAATAGAAATTACAATCGAAAATATTTTAGGAACATCCAAAAAGATTTCTACTTCATATAAAGAGCTAGTGAATGACGCTAAAATAGGTGACCAGATTTTAATAGATGACGGACTAATTCGCTTAAGAATTATATCAAAAAATGAAAATGCTGTTGTCTGCAATATTGAGACCGGAGGAATCTTAAAACCAAAAAAGGGAATGAATCTGCCGGGGATGCATTTATCTACTCCTTCTGTTACTCAAAAGGATTTTGACGATTTGGAGTTCGCCTTAAAACATAGAATTGATTATATAGCTCTTTCATTTGTCAGAAGTGCAAAAGATATTTTACATTTGAAAGATTGGCTTAAAGACAGAAACTCATTTTTACCTATAATTGCCAAAATTGAAAAACCTGAAGCAGTTGAAAATTTTGATGAAATTTTAAATGTGTCTGACGGTATCATGATTGCTCGAGGAGATTTGGGAGTTGAATTACCGGCTCAAGAAGTGCCTATGATTCAAAAGAGAATTATTAAAAAGTGCAACTCAGTTGGCAAACTTGTCATAACTGCTACCCAAATGCTTGATTCTATGATTCATAACCCAATCCCGACCAGAGCTGAGGCTTCTGATGTCGCTAATGCCGTTCTAGACGGAACAGATGCTGTAATGTTGAGCGGAGAGACTTCGGTCGGTAAGTATCCCCTTCAATCAGTTAAAATTATGAATGATATTGCAATTAATGCTGAGCAATATTTGCTGCAGCCAAATGATAATGATTTGGAAATACCCTCTGATTTCGCTGATAATCTTTTTGACTCAGTCGGAAGAGCAATGACTAAAATGAGCGAGCAGGTAAATGCATCTGCTATTGTTGTTTTTACTTATAAAGGAAGAACTGCAAGAAATTTTGCTAAGTTTAGACCAAAAGCAAAAATAATAGCCATTTCAAATAGCTTTGAAACAATGAATAATTTATGCCTTCGTTGGGGTGTTACTTCAATTTTTATGGATCAAATTCATAAGGAGAATGTTGTAATTGAAGAAGCTAAAAAGTTAATTCTTGATGCTGGTTTAGTTAAACAAGATGATATAGTTATCTTTACCGCAGGCGCACCTTATTCTGAAAAAAGCCGGGTAAATTGGTTAAGATTTGAAGTTATTTAATTAATGTCCGATGGATAAAACTAATTTAAAAATTGCCAAATGGTGGGAACATACTGATAATGAAAAAATACTTTGCACATTATGCCCGCGATATTGCCGAATCGGAGAAGGTCAGGCAGGGTTTTGTTACATCAGACAAAACTTTAACGGCATATTGTATTCTACCGGATATGGAAAACCTAGCGGTTTTGCTATCGATCCGATAGAAAAAAAGCCGCTTAATCATTTCCTTCCTGGATCATCAATTTTAAGTTTCGGCACTGCCGGATGTAACCTTGGATGTAAATTTTGTCAGAACTGGTCTATTAGCAAAGCTAAACTGGATGAGTTAAATTCAATTTCTGCTTCTCCTGAAAAAGTTGTTGCATTAGCTAAACAATATAAAACTCCTTCTATTGCTTTTACCTATAATGACCCTACTATTTTCGGTGAATATGTTATTGATATATCCGAAATTGCACACGGTGAAAATATTAAAAATGTCATGGTGACTGCCGGATATATCGATAAAGTAGCTCGTAAAGAAATTTATAAAAATATTGATGCCGCTAACGTTGACTTAAAAGGATTTACTGAAAGATTCTACCATACTCTGACATATTCTCATTTAAATAGTGTGCTTGATACATTAATTTGGTTAATAAAAGAAACTGATGTTTGGACTGAAATTACTACTTTGCTTATTCCCGGTGAGAACGATTCTTTTGATGAAATTAAAAGTGAATGTAATTGGATCTTGGAAAATTTAGGCGATACTGTGCCGGTACATTTTACTGCATTCCATCCGGATTTCCGAATGATTGATAAAAACCCGACACCTGCGCAAACTTTAATTTCAGCCAGAGAAATAGCCGTTAAAGCAGGTATTAAATACTGCTATGTCGGCAATATCAGCAATTTGGCAGGTCAAACAACATACTGTAAAAAGTGCAATACTTCGCTAATTTCGCGGGATTGGCATTCTGTCATTTCAAATAAGACTATTATGGGGAAATGCTTTAAATGCGGTGAAACCTTAGACGGGATTTTTCAATAAAATTAATTAAAACTTCATTAATAAAAACACAAAGGAAAATTTTATGGGCGCTTTATCAAAAAAAATAGCCTTAATTACAGGCGCAACTTCGGGAATCGGAAAAGCATGCGCAGAATCATTTGCTAAAAAAGGATGTAATTTAATTTTAGTTGCCAGACGCAAAGAAAGAATATTTACTATCGCAAAAGAATTGGAGAAGAAATATGGGATCAGAACTAAAGCAGTTCTCCTTGATGTCAGAAGTTACCAAAATGTAAAAAAAGTTTTTAAATCATTACCCGAAGAATGGAAAAAAATAAATTACCTTATTAATAATGCAGGTCTAGCTCGCGGTTTTAGCAAAGTCTATGAAGGAGAAATTTCTCATTGGGAAGAAATGATTGACACGAACATTAAAGGTCTCCTTTATGTTACAAGACAAATTCTTCCTCTGATGATTTCTAATGGAAATGGTCATGTAATAAATATCGGATCAACAGCCGGTCATGAAGTATATCCAAGCGGAAATGTATATTGTGCTACCAAATTCGCTGTTAACGCACTTACTCAGTCTATAAGGATTGATGTCCTAGATAAGAATATTAAGGTAAGTACGGTTGATCCGGGTATGGTTGAAACTGAATTCAGCTTAGTGCGGTTCTCAGGCGATAATGAAAAGGCAAAAAACGTTTATAAGGGAATTAATCCATTGCATGCATCAGATGTAGCTAACGCAGTATTGTTTTGTGCAACTCAGCCTGCGCATGTCAACATAAACGAAATCATTATTACTCCTTCTGCGCAGGCATCGTCGACACAAATTTATAGGAAATAAAAATATAGTCTAAACAATAAAACTTGTATCTCCGGCTCCTTCACGAATTACTTCGGGTTGCTCGACACTTAGGTCAATTACGCTTGAAGGATTTCCGGCTAAGACACCGGAAGAAAGCATTAAATCGACTTGAAGGTTGAATATATTTTTAATTTCAATAGGATCATATAATATTTCTCCTTTTCGATTTGTTACACTTGTACTAATTATTGGATTTCCTAACATTTTTACAAGATTTAAAGTCAAATTATTATCAGGAATTCGAATGCCTACGGTTTTTCTTTTACTCCATAGTTTTTTCGGAACCTGTTTTGCCGCTGGTAATATAAAAGTATAAGGTCCGGGAAAATGACGGTGGATTATTTTATAAGCGGAATCTGAAACTTTTGCATAATTGGAAATATCTTTAAGATCAGAACAAATAAAACTAAATAATTTATTTTTCCCGTCATTTTTAATATTAAACATCCTTTCTAATGCTTCCCTATTGAAAATATCACATCCCATTCCGTAGATGGTGTCGGTAGGATATATGATTATGCCGCCTTTTTTCAAAACTTCTACTGCTTTATTTAAATAACGAATCTGAGGGTTTTCAGGGTGAAGTTCAAAAAATTCCATATATAGCTCCTTTCGAATTTTCAAAGAATATGTATTTTTAACCTTAGAAATGCTAAAATTAAATGGATTTCACATTTATAAGTTAAAAATCACATAGTAATAGTCAAGACTATTCGTATAAACCGGAAAATATTTTTAGGAAACTCTATTTTTTCCAAAATATTTTATTATATTTGATATTCAAAAATTTATAATTGAGAAAGTTTAAGGAGCGATAAATGTCCAGAAGATGTCAATTAACCGGCAAGGGTCCTATGACCGGCAATAATGTATCTCATGCCCACAACCGCACAAAAAGAAGATTTTTGCCTAATTTGCAAAAGAAAAGAATTTGGGTACAGGAATTAAATCGGTTTGTTACTCTAAAGTTATCTACCGAAGCAATAAAGACTATTAGTAAAAATGGCACTGTTGAAATTGCAAAGATGATTAAATCAAATCAGATAAGTGCCAGATAAGATTTTTCGAATTCTTTAAAACTAAAAAAGGAAAGCTAGGCTTTCCTTTTTTTTTATCAATTTGACAACTACTACTCTCTTACAACCCAGACTTTAACTTTTGCAGAGACATTAGGATGAAGTTTAATTGAAACGCTATAAATTCCTAAAGATTTTATTGCCTCATCAATTTCAATTTTCCTTTTATCAATCTCATGACCTTTTTCTTTGAGCACATCTGCAATCATTTGTGTAGTGACAGATCCAAAAATCTTATCTTCTTCGCCTACTTGGACAGGAATTGTAACAGAAATTTTTTCCAATTCTACGGCAAGCTTTTCAGCAGCATGCATTTCCTGTTCTTTCTTCTTGAAAATATTCTTTTTCTCTTCTTCTAAAGCAAGAATGTTTCCTTTAACTGCTGCATAAACAATTTTTCGCGGTATTAGAAAATTTCTGGCAAATCCGTCTTTAACGGTTACTACATCGCCGACTTCACCGAGACTTTCGTAATTTTGTCTTAATATAACTTTCATTTTAAACTCCTTTAATTTACTATCTTACCGTATCAGAGACATAAGGAAGTAATGCCATATGGCGGGCGCGTTTAATAGCTACCGACAATTCTCTTTGATATTTAGAACTGGTGCCGGTAATTCTTTTCGGAATAACCTTACCTTGTTCAGTAACATATCTCTGCAGCAATTTGACATCTTTGTAGTCAATATACTTTACTTTGTTCTGAGTAAACCTACAAACTTTTTTTGTTTTAATTTCTTTTTTCATTTCTACACCTAATTACTTTATTAAATCTGATTCTTCATTTGATAAAAATTTATCGAATGAATCTTCCGTAAAATCGAAATTTTCTTCTTCAGAAAGTATTTCATCCTCATAACTATAATTTTCAGAACCAACATCAGATCCATTCAATTTGGAGTGCTTATTTAAAAACTGAATTTTCCTTGCTTTGATTTCTATTATGTTTC